>CAZMBQ010000025.1:3138-8199 GCA_964564705.1 uncultured archaeon | reverse complement strand
CTCCCCCCCAAGTGCGAGGTCAGAGTCCCTCCTCCTGGTAGAGCTCGACTACCGCTACTTCACGGACGCCATCACCCAGATAAGCGTCCACGGAACAAAGGACATCGGATCAGGATTCATATAAATTGTCCCACCCACAAGATATTCTCATGCAAAGAGCCGCTTCACTCCTCCTGCTCCCGCTGGTTGTCCTGGCCTCTGGCTGCCTCTCCCAAACAGGCGGACCGGGGATCATAATAGAAAGCTTCACCCCCGAGTTCACAGAAGTCTACCCCGGCGAGCCCGTCTCCCTCGAGGTCATGGTAAGGAACACCGGTTCAGTCGATTCCGAAAAAGGGAGCGTGAATATACTCGGCCTGGAGGACTGGATATGGCGGGGAGGGAGCTGCGGTTACTCCGCCCCCCTCCTGGGCTCCCAGGAGGTCTACGGCACAGGCGGCGAATCCCTGTTCTGCCCCCCGATGGTTTATGAGGCCCCGGAAGTACCGAAAGGCCTTCCGATAAAATACACCCCCACTGCCCGACTCTCTTACGACTACGGCAGCAGCACGATAAAATCACTCACACTGACCAGCCAGGCGGAGTCAAAGCGCCCCTCACTCTCCCTCCTGTCCCGCCCGGTATCCTCCTCCGTTTCCCCTGTCCTGATAGGCGTGAGCACCGAGGAATCCGTCCGCGTCTTCTCGAGCGCAGTTGAAATTCCCATAACGATAACCCTCTCCAACACTGGTGGCGGCGTTGTCTGCCTGCAGGACTACCACTCCTGCGACGACGAGAGGAAGCGAAACAGGATAGCCCTGAAGGTCTGGCTGGGCGAGGACAATCTGGATTCCTGCAACAATGAGATCTCCCTCTACCGCGGCGAGACTAATTCCTTCGTCTGCAGGGCCGAGATATCCGACATCCCCCCTGCGGGCATCCTACAGAAAACCATACGGGTCGAGGCTGAATACGGATACTTCACCGACGCCCTCACGGAAGTCACTGTCCGCCACCGTGAGTGAAGTCCCCCAGGCTCCTCTGCCCTCCCCTCCCGGGCTCCTTGGGCTTTTCTGGCCTCTTCGCCTCTGCCTCCCTGAATGAAGGCACCCCATAGACCCCGTCATACCCGGGCTCCACCTTCACGCCCCCCTCCCTCGCGTCCATGACAGCCCTTGCAACCCCCTTCCCGGCAGCCTCCTCCACCGCCCCCGACCCAGCCTCAAGCAGAACCCCAAACTCGCTCCCGAAAGCTTTCACGAGCCTGTGATATACCTCCCAGGTTTTTTTCGAGAAGGCCTGCGATCCCACCACGGCCCCTATTATCTCTGAAAGCGGTATCAGCCTCCTGAAGGGTTTCGCCCCCTCTGGCCTGTGACCCCTGGGCCTGTCCGCAAGCTCCTCTACCCGGTGCTCCACCCCTATTGTCAGACCCTTCCTGCACTTGGGGCACACCCCGTGGTTCTTGATGGTCTCCCTCGGCTCCATACGCACCCCGCAGTTCCTGTGCCCATCCCAGTGATACTTCCCGTAAGCAGCATCCACCTCAATGGTCTCCACCAGACCCTTCCCTGTCCTGATTGCACTGAGCACTCCTCGGTATCCCACCTCCTTGAGCCTGAAGACAGTAGCCTCCCTCCCCATCCTGTGCGGCCAGAAGCTGTGCATGTCCGAGAACGAGACCAGGTTAACCCCATCCAGCGAACTCACCCTCCAGTTCATTTCAGGGTCGCTGGAAAGTCCCGTTTCAATCGCATGCACGTGCCTCGCCTTCTCCTGGAAGCACTCCTCCAGCGAATCGAACCCGGACTTGCTCCCGAAAACAGAGAACCACGGTGTCCACGCATGCGCCGGTATCACCTCGATGTCCCTGCTGATCCCCCGCATCATCTCCACGAGTTCCGCGCACGAGAACCCGAAAATCGGCCTCCCATCATAATCCAGTCTGCCCCTTTTCCCGAGCGCCTCCTGAATCTGCTCAGCCACCCCGAAACCGGGCGCGAGCACGATGCTGTGCACCCTCCTTCCCTTCCCCCCCTGCGTGTATATGTTCGAGACCTCTGTCTGCAGAATGAAAGGGAACCCTGTTCCGCTCCTGAGCACGCCGCTCCCGTCCTCCCTGAGATTCTCCTTCAGCTCCCTGAACCAGAGCGGGTGCTGGAAGTCCCCTGTTCCCAAAAGCCCCACCCCCTTGATCCGCGCCCACTTCTCAAGATTCCCGATATCTATCTGTTTGCTGGTAGCGCGCGAGAACCTCGAATGTACGTGTAGATCCGCAATAACATCCATGAGGAAAAACTTGGGCCTCTGAAATAAAAACCCTGTCACTTCTTCTTTTCCTTCGCCTTCATCTGCTTCTCGTATTTGCTTGCCCACTTCTCAGCATCTTCCACCCCCCTGGCAGAGTTCCCTATCCCCGAAGTGTTCCCCACACCCACAATCACGACTTTCGCCCCTTTCTTGGTGCTCTCCAGGCTCCTCTCTATGCTCTCCATGACCTTCGGGTACGCCGCGATTATACTCTTCCTGAGAGGCTCTATCGCCTCCTCAGAAGACATCTTCACGATGACTGAATCCAACGGAATCTTGTTCTTGACCGCAACATCCTCTATATAACTCCTCTCGACCCCTATCCCTCCCATCGCCACTCCCACCCCCTCTGCGATGCTCCCGGTTTTCTCACCCTCGAGCTTGGCCGCCGCATCGATTGAAATGATCTTCGCCACACTGTGCTTCTTCAGTATCCCCTGCACCGCAAGACCGGGCCTCCCGAGCCTCCCCCCGGGTCCTTTGGCCTTGAGCAGGAACACGTCCCTTCCCTTGATTTCCTTCCTCACCATGACGATATCCTCCTCTATCTCCCGCGCCTCATCCTTCCCCATGAGCTTCGCCACGACATATGGGCCCAGCCCGTCCCCGATGGGCCTCCCCACGGCCATTGCACGCGTCCCCTTGAAGACGGACTTCGCCATCCTCTCAATGAGGGGAATCTGCATCTGAAGTATCATGGCAATCTGGAAGCTCTTGGTCTTCCTGACCATCTCCACATAATGCCTCACTATCTTCGCGATCTCATGCAGCGTTATCCCCCCTGCCAGCCCCATCTGTATGTTCGCCTTCTCCTCCTCCCCCATCTTAGGCCCGACCTGGGTAACGAAGTGTTTGAACCTCTCCCTCTGCCCCTGAACCGCGTGCTCTACCTTCTTCATGACCCCGTACGGATCCAGCGACACGGGCAATATCATGAAGAACTCGAAGAACCTGTCCACGGACTCCTTTAACCTCTTGTCAGGGTTCTTGTTTATCTCCTTGAGCACGAACTCCTTCGATTCCCTGGACATCCCCTCGAGGTCAGCCACCACCTTCTCAAGCTTCCACATGATCTGGCTGAGCATTATCCTCGGGTAGAACATGAAGAACATGACCAGCAGCACGAACGATATAACCACTGAAAAAGGATTGCCGTCAAGCCCCAGTTGGAACAGTACGTCCATAATGCCGCCTTTATATTAAATGCCCTCCAATTAAAATAATACTATAAACTCACACATATAAAAGGAGGGTCGCATGTTGGATTGGAAGATACTCGCTGCCTCGATAGTAGCCCTGCTCTTCATATCCTCTGTCTTCGTCGGAGGCTTCGGGATAAGGGAGTTCCTCTCAGACGCACTTGGGAAGGTGGGCAATTACCTTGACAGCTCCCCTTTCGATGGCATCTTCTCCTCCGAATCCCAGGAAGGCGGCAACAGGGACATTTCAATCCTCCTCTTCCCGGACGAGGTTTCCTTCTCCCCCGACTCCGTCGCTGCGATATCCTCGGGCGGGACCGAGCTAGAGAACTTCCAGGGCGAGGTCTCCCTCTTCTTTGACGAGTCCTCTGCCCGCCTCACACATTCGGGCCTAGAGATAAATCTCCCCCTCGGAACTCTCGAGATGTCCGGCCTGAAGCTCGCCTCCCTCACCCTTGAGGACGTGGGCTTCAGCATCGAGCCCGACATCTCCACTGACTCGGGCAGCATCCTGCTGGAGGGCTTCGAGGGCTCAGCCACGGCCACTCGCCGCGGCCTAGAGCTCAACGGCAACGTCTCGAGGCTCAGGGTAGAGATAGGCGACCTCGATTTCGAGCTCGCCTGATGCTCAATAATTATTAAAGCCTCCCGTACAAATATCACCATCCCCTGCCCCGGTAGCTCAGCGGTAGAGCACTCGGCTGTTAACCAGGGAGAAACCGAGTTGCCGTAGGTTCAAATCCTACCCGGGGCGCTGAAGCAGAAGTTCCTGTTAGGACGGCGCCCAGACCGAAGCAGACGCCGGGTAGACGCAGGCAAAGCCTGCGTCAGTCTGATTGTCTGCTTCAAACTGTCGGGTGAATAAGTGCCGGATGACCAACGGGATGCCATGAAGATAAACGGCGAATCAATAAAGGACATCGTCCACAGCACCGGGAAGCCTCCCCATTCTTGAAAGGACTGATTGGACAGTCACATTTCAGGAACCGGACACCAGACCAACCCGAGGGCCAAAAATGTCCCATTTTGAAAAAAGTTACCGTGTCTCTCTACCTTTCTGCATATGGTGTTGACCCAAAATGACCCTGTTTTGAAAGGAGGTGATGACATTCCCTCTTGCTGCCTCTTTTCGAAGGAGTAGCTTTCAATTTCCTCGTGGAAAATGTCATAAAATGTCACAATTTTGAAAAAATGGATTGTTCCCAAGATAGAAAAATGGCGGAAAATGGCGCCATTTTGAAAAACTCAATCCTTTATCCGATTTCACCACTTAGTAGTGTTGACCACCGAAACCTTTAAAAACTTATCCCCCAATAAAAAAGAGTGACGATTATGCCTAAAACAGCAGCACCAGCGGTTATTGAAATGCCAGGATTCGGCTACAGTGGAATCGATAATCCCACCTACACGCTTGACAGGCAGCTGTACAATGACATCGGTCCAGGCGAACCGGCTCATGTTCTCAGTCCGCGCTCTGCTCCGGCATCAGTGAAGGTTTCTCTTTACCGTGTCGGGCGTGATCTTGCCCTTGGCATTGGCGATGCAGACAATCTTCCGGAGCCTGTAAAAGAAG
>CAZMBQ010000025.1:0-3128 GCA_964564705.1 uncultured archaeon | reverse complement strand
AGCGGGAAGGCTGGTGTATGAAGACGGGCAGAAAAGAGCCAAGGAAGGATCCTGGGCAGGCACGTGGCATAAGGATGGGGTCATCATTGAGCCCAAAAGCACCATTCCAGGTAATCTCCGCCCAGGAAAGGATTATGTTGTCGGCATCTTCTTCCAGAATACTGACGGTTTTGAAGAGTCCAATGGAGTCTACCGGCCAAAAACAACGCCAGCAACGGTTGAAGAGAAGCTCTGGCTCCCCCCTGGCGGCGCGAGGTTCATCGTCCCCCGATACGGAGCCAACAATCGCTTCGGGATTCCTGATGAGACCGTGGAAAGCGAGAAAGAAGCCAGGAAGCTTTTGGAAGAGGCAGGCCTCCCGGAAACAGAGCTGTCACGATTCTACAGAGGCGGGGAAGGCACCTATGCGGTCCTCTCCGGGTCCTACGTCTACGATGGCCCTCTGAGCGTGTTCCTCAACAATGTGCCGAGGCTCAGGCTCTCCCTCAGTGGCTCGTTCGCTGCCAGTAGGTCCGCCGAGCGGAGCGAGGCAGCTCCGGCAAACTCAGGATATAGGCTGATCACGCATGAAGAAGCAGAAGGATTTGAGGCTGACCGGCAAAAGCTCGCAGAGATCAGAAAGCTCGCGAAGGAATAAATTTCTTATTTCTAAGGTTGAACCCTCTATCTACTGGATAGAGGGAGCTGTCCCAGACGGCTCTGTGCATCAGTGCAGGCTCTCCCAAGGGAAGCCTGGAGTATGTTTGAACTACACGCCCGGTTATAGTGCTTGAGAAGTCAAGCCATGAAATGCAACAGCAACATTCGTGGAGCTGTGGTGTGTGTCCGAAGCAGACCGACTGCGTTGCACAATAGAACAAAGCAGTCATACTGGAGGACACATTTGGTAATCGGGCTACAAGCGGGTGCGGTCCTCTCCGAGTCCAACGACAACAATGGCCCTCTGAGCGTGAACCTCAACAATGAGCCGAGGAACAGGAAACCATCTCCTGATGGCCTGATCTCCAACAGTGGCTCGTTCGCTGCCAATAGTTCAGGGCCGTCTGGGTTTCATTGCTCTTGGAGGATACAATGTCTTACAGGAAGCTGTTCCAGAAAGTGTACGATCTGGCGAAGTGGGTGTATCCCACGGTGAATACTTTTCCCAGGAAGCAGAGGCTTATTTTGTCCCAGAGAATTGAGGTGACGACCATCAGAATTCTCGAGCTGGTCATCGATCTAAGTGAGAGGGACACGGCAACCAACAGGAGAAAAATTCTCCATGAGATCCACAAACTCCAGCTGCTCCTCATGCTGTGCAAGGACCTTTCCTACCTGAGCTTCAGGAGGTATGAGCACGTGTCTCTCCTGCTCACGGAAATTTCCGTTCTTCTGGATCATATGGGGGGGGGCAGCCGTGGAAGCCTGCGGAAATTTGTACGATGAGCTCTGCTCCTTTCGGAACTTGGAGCTTGCCTTCAGAAACGCCAAGAAGGGGAAGCGTGAGAAGTGGGATGTTCAGGAGTTCGAGTTCAGCCTGGAGGAGAACCTGCTTGCCCTCAAGCGGGAACTTGAAGTCCTTTCCTATGAGCCCAGGCCGTTGACGCAGTTCCCGATAAGAGATCCCAAGACTCGCCTGATCTCGGCCTCTCACTTTCGGGACAGAGTGGTGCATCACGCTTTGATCAATGTAATCCAGCCTGTTTTTGAGCCAGGCTTCATCCACGACTCCTGCGCCAACCAGATAGGGAAGGAACCACCAGAGCATTGGAGCGATTCGAAAAGTTCAAGCAGAAGGTTTCAAGGAACGGGAGACTTGAAAATCACGCAAAGGATGGTAACATGACGGTTGGCTATGTACTCAAGGCATACATCAAGCACTACTTCGACACCCTCGACCACGGAATCCTTCTGGACAGTATCAAAAGGAAGGTGATTGACAAGAGGGTGATTTGGCTCGTTCAGAAAATTCTGGACAACCACGTGTCCAAGCAGCCAGGGAAGGGAATGCCCATTGGCAACCTCACCAGCCAGTTCTTCACCAACCTCTACCTGAGTGAGCTTGACTATTTTGTGAAGCATGAGCTGAAAGTGAAATGCTACATCCGCTATGTTGATGACTTTGTCCTGCTGGACAGAACCCAGAAAAAACTGGAGGAATGCAAGGAACAGATCAGCAGTTTCCTGGAAGGCTTGAGGCTGGAACTGCATCCTGACAAGTCCAAGGTCTATCCCTTCCACAAAGGCGTGACCTTCCTCGGCTTCAAAGTGTTCTACCACCACCGGCTGCTGAAAAAGAGCAACATCAGGAAAATGGAGCAAAGGATGCGGGAATTCAAATCGGCTTTGGAAAACAATGAGATTTCCCATGAAGACATTGTCAGGAGTTTTGAAAGTTGGTTGGGTTACGCTAAACAAGGAAACACCTACGGGCTGAGAAAAAGGATGGCCGGAAAAATGAACAGGGTGCTCAAACAGGTTCCTGTCAGTGTTTTTTCTCATGGATGAGGACCAGGTTGCCTTTTTTGTCCTCCCTGACCTCCAGGAAATCGCCCTTCTGCCAGCCCTTGACCTCCACCACTCGCTTGGGGAGGGTGATGTAGAAGAAGCCGTTCTGGGCGTTGAACTGTATTTTTGGCATAATTATCTATGGTAGCAAACTATTTGAATATATTATGGTAATAATAAGGTATAATCCGGCAATTCCCATTGCGTCACAACAGGAACTTCAAATTATGGGCTTACCCGGGGCGCTTTTATTTCTTCCCATCAATCAGAATGAATGAAGCCGGAAGCAGTCCTGGCACTCGAGGACCTGAACCTCCGCAAGATAAGCAAGGCGTGCAACTTCCGCGACTGCCCCCGCCTCCCCTCGAAGCAGGCTGTCCTCCTCGAAATCTCGGGTTCAGGGAAGAAGGAGATAGCGGACCTCTACTTCTGCGAGAAGCACTTCGCCAGCCAGATTGACCGCATACTCGAGGCCCTCGAACCCCACAAGGAAAAGGGCACGGCTCTGGAAAAGAAGGTGTTCGACATCGGTTACGTGACATGTTGAAGGGGTTTTTAAATTACCAAAGGCATTACTCTATCAAGGGGCGGTAGCTCAATGGGAGAGCACAAGCGAAGGACCCTTCGGGTTGTCCTGTGAG
>CAZMBQ010000024.1:0-8373 GCA_964564705.1 uncultured archaeon | reverse complement strand
AGGTGTTTGAAATGAAACTGTTTGCTGTGGCCGTGGTGGCAGGGCTGCTCATTGCGGTGGCTCTCGTCGCCCAGGGCATGACCGGGCCTGCAGCCAACCTCGAAACCACTGGGGAAGCGGTCAATGGCCCGCCCGGAGAGGAGTACGGGGAGTTCGACCAGGGAATGGTGGAGATCGAGGACATCGTGGCTGACCTCGAGGACATCGAGGCCATGATGGAGGAGCTGGAAGGCATTGAAACGGACATTTGAACCGGGCGCTCCGGCGCCCGGGGGTTCTTTTTTTTCGGGGCTTGCCTTAGGAAAAGGGAAGCTTTTTATGCTAAAAACCGGAGTTAGAGATTATGAAAGCGGGTTTTATGATCCTGCTGGGCATGCTCCTGTGGGTTCCCACAGCCTCGGCTGCGACCATATCAGGGACGATTTACAACTGGGAGACGCTCGAGCCGCTGGAAGGGGCGGTGGTGTCGATAGACACTGTCCCGAGGCAGGCGACCGTGGCCAGGAACGGGACGTACGTCTTCGAGCTCCAGGCAGGCGACTACACGCTGAGGGCCGAATATTATGTGAACGCGGTGCTGGCGGCAGAAGCGAACGAGAGCTTCACAATCCCCGAGGAGGGCGAATACATACTCGACATCCTTGTCTTGCCCGAGCTCAACGTCCCTGAGCCGGACCCTCCCATCGAGATCCCGGGGGAGACTGAAAACGGGACATTCCTGATTGTTGTCGGGGGTTTGGCAGCGGCATTGGTACTGGCTTTCGTGGTGCGGAAAGTGGGGGATCGCAGGGGCGAGGGTGCCCGGGAGGTTGCGGGGGGGTCAGAAGCCCCTGTAAGGGAGGGGGCCGAGGGAACTGGGAAGTCTCCTGGGGTGGAAAGCGGGGAAGGGGGCATCGCAGGGAAGGGCAGGAAGCCCGCGGAGGATCCTGACAAGGCCAGGATACTCTCCTGCATACAAAAGGAGAAGCGCCTCACGCAGAAGGAGTTGAGGAAAGGGTTCCCGTTCTCCGAGGCAAAGATGAGCCTCATACTTGCGGAGCTGGAGCACGACGGGAGTATAAGGAAGATAAAGAAGGGCAGGGGGAACGTACTTATCGCGAACTGAATCAGGGCATTTCTGCCTTTGAGAGGAGGTCCATGTAGGATTTTAGACGGCCTATCTCCTTCTCGAGGGTGCCTATCGTCTCAAGCGTTTTTTTTGCATTGTCGCTGTCCATTCCACTGAGCTTTTCCTTAGCATCGCTGAACTCTGCCATGAAGGAGTCCACTGACTTCGTGACCTTGGAGAGGATTGCCTTCTTGAGCGCGCCCAGGAGGTCACCCGAGAGCTCGACGTAGAGCCTTCTGTCCCCGGGCTTCTTGACCTTCTTTATCACACCCAGGACCTCGAGGAGGTCAAGGGAGAGGGAGACCATGCCCGCGGAGTAGCCCGTCTCCTTCGCGAGTTCTTGGAGGGAGAGAGACCTCCCCCTCAGGAGGAGAGCCCCGATCAGCTGGCCGTGTATGGGCGAATAACCTATCGAGCTTGCGACCTCGGCGAAGGTGTTGTATATTTTCCTATCTATCCTCGATATCTCGGCTTCCATAGAAGTTATTCTGGGGGTTTTTAATATAAGCTTTCTGCCGCGCACCCAATCCGGACGCTTTTATTCAGGCAGGGACAATAATGTATTGTTTGCATGGATATATGCGGAAGGGCCGGGTCCAGAGCGGGAAGGATCATCCGGAGGGAGAGGAAGATCGCCTCGACCTCTTACGGAAGGCCCTATCCATTCGTTTTCGAGCGCGGCAGGGATGTGTGGCTCTGGGACGTGGAGGGGAGGAGGCACCTGGACTTTGCCGCGGGAATAGCGACAATGAACGCCGGGCACACCAACCCCGCGGTGGTGAACGCAGTGAGGGGGCAGCTCAGGAATGGTACCCATGCAGCCTTTCCTGATTTCCATGCCGAGACTCCGGTGAAGTTCATGGAGACTCTTCTCAAGGCAATGCCCTCCGGGTTCGGGAGGGTATTCCTCACCAACTCGGGAACAGAGAGCGTGGAGGCCGGGCTCAAGCTCGCCAAGTGGCGCACAAGGAAAAGGTGGCTCGTTGCCTTTGACAAGTGCTTCCATGGGAGGACCATGGGTTCCCTGTCAATGACAAACAGCAAGCCCGTTCAAAGGGAGGGCTTTGGCCCGTTCCTGCCGGTGAAGCACGTTCCGTTCCCGAACCTCTATCGTTCCCCCTTCCGGGATGGAGAGAGCCTTACGGAACATTGCACGGAGAAGCTCGTGGATGCGTTGAAAGACGCGAAGGGTGGGGCTGCGGGTGTTTTCGTGGAGCCGATACAGGGGGAGGGAGGATACGTCGTCCCGCCAGAGGGCTTCCATGGGGAGGTGAGGAAGATCTGCACAGAAGAGGGGGTGCTTCTCTGCGCGGACGAGGTGCAGACCGGATGCTACAGGACAGGCCCTTTTCTTGCGTTCGAAGGTTTCGGGGTGAAGGCGGATATTGTGTGCATGGCAAAGGCACTTGGGGGAGGGCTTCCGCTCGGGGCGATGGTTGCGAGAAAGGGCCTGATGGAGTGGCCCGACGGAGCCCACAGCAACACCTTCGGCGGGAACCTGCTCGCGTGCGCTGCTGGTACGGCTGCGCTCGAATATATGGAGAAAAAAAGGCTCGGGAAGAACGCGAGGTTTGTAGGAAAGCACATGCTGCAGCGCCTGGAGGAGATGAAACCGAGGCTAGCGCCCGTGGGGGACGTCCGCGGCAGGGGGCTCATGATAGGAGTGGAGATGGTCAGGGACAAGGGTAGTAAGAGGCCCGACCCCGAAGGAAGGGACCGCGCCATCTGCAGTGCATACAAGAATGGCCTGCTGCTGCTTCCGGCAGGGAAGAGCGTGATAAGGATATGCCCGCCGCTCACGCTCACGATGGAGCAGGCGGACAAGGGCCTGGACATCCTTGAGGAAGCGATTGGAAGCATTTAGGCGCAATCTCCGTTTCGGATGTCGGATGTGATTCCAGAAAGCCTCGAAACACGCTACTCCAGCTCGACCGCCTTCCTCCTTGAGCAGTGGCCGGAGATTAGGCGGGCCCGCTTCTTGAAGCGTTTCTCCAGGAGGAGGAGCTCCCTGTTCGCCTTCCCCTTTTCCGGGGGGCTTTTCAGGCAGGCTACGCACTCGCTTCCCTGGACGCGGATTTCCTGCCTGCCCGAGGAGGGCTTCACCAGGACGTTCAGCCTCATTCGGTTATTTTAATCCCAAGGATTAAAAATCATGGACGGGACCGTGGTGTAGCTTGGCCTAGCATCTGGGCTTCGGGCGGGCCTTTGCAGGCAAAGGCTCCAGGAACAGTCCAAGACCCGAGTTCAAATCTCGGCGGTCCCATTGACGAATTTAAAGTTTGCTACCCACACCGAACGTATGGGAAAGGACATTGCGATAATTGGCGGCGGTATTGCAGGCCTGAGCGCGCTTGACATTCTTCTGGGAGACAGGCGGGCGCGAGTGAAGCTTTACGAAGCGTCAGACCGGGTGGGCGGCAGGATATACACTGCGCACGCGAGCGGACAGGACGTGGAGCTCGGGGCAAGCTATTTTCACGAGCACTATCCCGGCATACTGGGACTGCTGCAGGAGTATGGGATGGGGAACAGATTCCGTCCATATGAATCTGACAGCAAGGGCTTCCTCTCTGGCGGGAAGGTCGTCCCACTCAGCAAGGGAGGCCTCATCAAAGCCATGCTTAGGGGCAGGGTCTCGCCACGGGACGTCGCCTGCTTCGCGGGTCTAAAAGGCAAGGTGATGGAGCAGGCAGCCGATGGGGGCAGGGCGCTGGCTGCCTACAGGGACTCCTCTCTGCTGAACTTCACTGACACGCTGGGATGGTATCCGCTAACCAGAGAAGGGTACGTGAAACCGTTCAGTGAGTTCACCAGGAAGCTGCCCAGGAATATGAGGGAGGGCTTCATGCTCCCGTTCCTGAGGCACACCATATTCGCGGAGCCAGAGGAGACTAACGAGGCCATCGGGAAGGCCATATTCGTTCCGGTCACGGGCACGCAGGTGTATGGCCTGGCAGGGGGGATGGAGAGGCTCCCGAGCGCGATGCATGACGAGATGGGGGCATACATCGAGCTGGAAAGCCCTGTACAGAGGATGGAGAGGGTGGGGAACAAGTGGAACCTGGCCACGCCAGGCGAGGAGAGGGAGTACGATTACGTGATATGTACTGTCCCGCTTTCCAGGGTGGGCGGCTTCCTCGAGGGGTTCGAGGGAGTGAAATATGCCCGGGTCACCAAGGCCCTTGCTAGGGGGGAGTTGAGGAAGGGTCTGGATTCGGTGGACACGCTGTTCATTGGAGGGGAGGATTTCAGGGGCATCGACTCGATATCCAGGAGGGGGGAATTTTACAAAATCAGCTCTCTCGACCGCGAACTTCCGGGCATGGACGAGCACTTCAGGTTCTGGGAAGTGATCGATTCCAGGGAATGGACAGACGCTATTCCTGTTGCGGGAACCTCCCGGGAGATCCCGAGAATGGACCCGGAGGGGTATGAAAACCTCCTGTTCGCAGGGGACTTCGCGCTTCCTTGCATGGAGATGTCCGTGGACACGGGACAAAAGGCTGCTAGGAAAGCAATCAGCGAGCTTTCAGGGATTTAGGACGCAGCTCCCGCCGCGTCATATCCCGCCAAGCCATGCGAGTACCTCGGGCCCGAATATGCTGCCTGCATAGGTGAAGAGGGCGAACTGGAGGAAGCGGCCCGCTATCGCGGCGAGGAGGAAGGTCTTTTTCCTCATCCTGAAGATGCCTCCGCACCATGTGAAGACCTTGAACGGGATGGGAGTGAAGGCTGCCAGGAAGATAGCGCCTGACCCCCACTTCTTGAACCAGTTCTCGACCCTGAGGACGTGCTTCTCCTTGAACAGCCTGTTGGCGGCGGGCCTGCCCAACCTCTTCCCCAAGAAGTAGCCCACCAGTGCGCCGAAGACGCTTCCGACAGTGGCCACGAGCGTGACCGCGAGAGGGTCCATCCCGAGGGCAGCCATTGGGGCGAGGAAGGTGACAGTGGGGACAGGGAAGATGAAAGACTCGGTGACCGCTATCAGGAAGGCCCCGAAGAGCCCCCAGGACTCCACGAATCCCTCGACGGCGAGTATGAGGCCAGTGAAGAGTGCCATGATGTCTTTAGGGGAGGGGCGGCTTTTAAAGATTTTGCAGCAAAGAAATGGGCATGAGCCAACAGAACGAGAAGGTTCTTGACACGCTGTACGCAACCGCCAGGGACAGGACCAGGTATCCCAGGGAGGCCTATGAATTTCTGCTGGAGGCGATAGATTACGGCATCAGAGGGATAGGGACAAGAAAAAACATGCCCAAGGAGAGTGTTCCGCACTGCTTCAGGGAATTCGCGGTCTTGGAATACGGGAGCCTTGCTCCGGAGACCGTCGGAAGGATTTTCGGTTGCTTGCCCAGGCTCGGGGACATCGAGTACATGCTGGGCCTTTTGGTCCGGGAAAAGATGCTCATATACAACGAGGAGGATCACAAGACCTCCCTGGGCGATCCCGGGGAGCCTGTCTTCGGGCTGGAGTTCGAATCGCTTGTCCGGGAGGGTATTGAGGCGGCCGCAAGGGATCTGGACCCGCTCGATGTCAGGATGACTGAGCTGGACAAGATAATCCAACAGAAGAAAGGCGGGCCACACTGGAGCTACTGAAGTCCTGCATCTTTCCTGAGTTCCTGGGCCTTGGGGGTCGTTTCCCACCTGAAATCCGGATCGTTCCTTCCGAAATGGCCGTAAGCTGCGGTCTTCCTGAATATCGGGCGCCTGAGCTCAAGGTAGTCTATTATCGCCTTGGGCCTGAGGTCGAATTGCTTCTTCACGAGCTCTGCTATCCTCTCCTCGGGGATCTTGGCTGTTCCGAAGGTGTTCACTAGCAGGGAGACAGGCCTCGAGACTCCGATGGCATAGGCTATCTGGACCTCGCACCTCCTCGCGAGGCCCGCTGCCACGATATTCTTGGCCACATGGCGGGCCATGTAGGAGGCCGAGCGGTCCACCTTGGAGGGATCCTTCCCGGAGAAGCAACCTCCCCCGTGGGAGCCGTGGCCGCCGTAGGTGTCGACTATTATCTTCCTTCCGGTGAGGCCGGTGTCCGCAGGCGGGCCGCCCTTCACGAAGCGACCGGTGGGGTTTATGTAGACTATCGTGGAATCGTCCATCCAATCCTTGCAGACAGGGAGGATTACCTTTTCCCTGATATCCTTCCTGAGCTCCTCCATGGACATGTCAGCGTGGTGGGCTGACACGACCACTGTGTGGAGCCTCCTGGGAGTTCCGTTCTCGTACTCTATCGTTACCTGGGACTTGCCGTCCGGCCTGAGGAAGGGAAGCTCGCCCGAGCGCCTGAGCTCCGAGAGGCGCATGGTGAGCTTGTGCGCCAGCACTATGGGAAGGGGCATGAATTCAGGGGTCTCGTCGGTGGCGTATCCGAACATGAGACCCTGGTCGCCCGCGCCCTGCTCCTTGTCGTCCCCCTGACCTTCCGAGACGCCCTGGGAAATGTCAGGGCTCTGCTCATGGAGGCTCACTATGACCGAGCAGTCATCGTAATTGAAGCCGTACTCGGGCTTATCGTAGCCGATGTCCCTGAGCACGCCCCTTGCTATACCCTGGACGTCTATGTAGCCTTTTGTCGTGACCTCGCCTGCCACCAGGATGAGTCCGGTGGTGGTGAGGGTCTCCACTGCCACGCGGGAATTGGGGTCCTGCTTTAGGAGCGCGTCGAGTATCGCGTCAGAAATCTGGTCGCAAACCTTGTCCGGGTGGCCCTCGGTCACTGACTCGGAAGTGAAAAGGTACGAATTCATTTGGATTTATTGTGAACAAATGTTTATATATATTTATATATCGATTCGGATAAAAATATAACTGAAGGTTATGGAGGATGTTTTCAGCGGTGAGAGGCTGAGGTCCATGAGGGAGTACGCGGGCATGCCCCAGAGCGAGCTCGCCGGGCTTGCCGGAGTCTCCCAAGCTCACATAGCGAAGATCGAGGGAGGGAAAGTGGATCCGAGGATGTCCACAGTGAACAGGATACTGGCCGTGCTGGCCAGGAAGGAGGGGAGTAGGAGCTGCGGGGAGGTGATGAGCAGGAGCATAGTGAAGGCAAAGCCTTCTGACCCTGTGGAGGGGGCGATAGGGATGATGAAGCGCTTCGGTATATCGCAGCTGCCCGTCTTTGAGGGAGGGAAGAACGTGGGGAGCATAAGCGAAGGGACCGTGGTGAAGAACTTCAGCCGGAACCTGGAAGAGCTGAGCGTGGGCGACCTCATGGAAGAAGGATTTCCTGTGGTGGATTCGAGGGACCCGATGGAGATGCTTCCGCCGCTGCTGGAGTTCCATCCTGCTGTTCTGGTCTCGGAGAAGGGGAGGATCAGGGGGATAATAACCAAGTCGAACCTGCTCGGTACAGGGAAGGCTTTCTAGCCACCGAGGATCTCTTTCACGAACTTCTTGGGATCGAACCTTACCAGGTCATCATACCCCTGGCCCGTCCCGAGGAAAAGGACGGGCTTCTTTATCGCGTAGGCGACCGAGAGGACAGAGCCGCCCTTCTTGTTCACGTCCAGCTTCGTGAGGATGACTGCGTCCACCCCGACAGCTTTGTCAAAGAGTTTTGCCTGCTCCACCGCGTCGTTCCCTGTCAGGGAGTCTATCACGAGCACCTTCAGGTCAGGGGAGTTCACGCGGACTATCTTCTTGAGCTCATCCAGGAGGTTTTTGTCCACATGGGTGCGCCCTGCCGTGTCCGCGAGCACGAAGTCCAGGCCGTTTGAGGTGGCGTGCTTCTTTGCATCGAAAACCACTGCGGCGGGGTCAGAGCCGTAATCGTGCTTCACCACCTTCAGCCCGAGCTTCTTTCCGTGGTGCTCGAGCTGTTCTATCGCGGCTGAGCGGAAGGTGTCTGCCGCGGCGAGGACGGGCTTCTTGCCATTGCCTTTGAGGAGGCTCGCGACCTTTGCTATGGTCGTGGTCTTCCCTGAGCCGTTGAACCCGAGGAAGAGTATCGTAGCGGGCTTGCCCAGTACCTCCAAATCAACCGAACCCTGATTCACCATTTCCAGTAGGGCCTTCTCGAACGCTTCTTTCAGGGACTCCTCTGTCCTCCCGCGCTTTATCTTCCCGCCAACCAGGTGCTTCTTGAGTGATTCTCTGAAGAAGTCTATTGCCTCGAGGGCGATGTTGGCGTAGAGGAGGTCCGCCTCTGCATCTGAGAAGAAGGAATCTATGTCCTTCGGGGTGAGCTCTTTCTCCTTAACCTGTGCGGGTATGCCCTTAAGCTTCTTCAGGAAGCCGCGCTTTTCCAGGGACTCCTCCTT
>CAZMBQ010000023.1:0-8695 GCA_964564705.1 uncultured archaeon | reverse complement strand
AGGGCAAGCTTCAGTCCGAAAAAAACCAGATTCGCCGCAATGAGCAGGAAAGTGAGCCTCATGTGATTTTATTGGAGAAATGTTTTTAAGTAGCCGGAACCATTAAGAAACCGTGGTCCCATGGTCTTCACCACAATCGAGCTCCGGGACATTCTCATATCAGTGATAGCCCTCGCCTTGGTCTTCTCATACCCAGAATCCCTCTCCAGCCCGTTCTTCTTTCTCGCCTCCCTGTTCACGGTCGGCATCGCGTTCATGGGCCACGAGCTCTCCCACAAGTTCGCCGCCCGCAGGCGGGGCTTCTTCGCATCGTACAGGATGTGGCCTCAGGGACTCCTCCTCGCGTTCATTTTCGCCATAGCCACCGGAGGCGGCATAGTCTTCGCAGCCCCGGGGGCAGTCTACTTCGGCTCCCGCCGCCTGCACGGCCACTCCAAGAGGGACATTGGAGTGGTAGGCCTGGCAGGCCCGGCCTTCAACATTCTCCTCTTCCTGCTCCTGCTCCCGGCTTATGCCCTGACAGCCTTCCCCCTCCTACTCTTCGCTGCCCTGATAAACGTGTGGCTCGCCCTATTCAACCTAATCCCGGTCCCTCCCCTGGACGGCTCGAAGGTGCTTGCATGGAACCCGATGATCTGGACCGTCTCTCTCGCTATCTCAGCAGCGGGTTTTGCAGGAGTCCTCCTACTCTGACATGAGAAATTCCAGCAGGGCTTCCCGGGTTTTAGGAGCTCACTTCTTCCCCTTGCCCTTCCTTCTCCTCCAGAACCAGTATCCCCCAACCGCCACGATCAAGACCGCCGTTGCAGCGATAATCTCGGCCCCGCCCGAGCCGTTCCCGTTCGCCTTGTAGTCGAATACTATGTCCCTTACCATCGCGCTCGAGGCTAGCCCCGGGCCGATGTAGCTTATCTCGAGCCTCCCGCTCCCGCTGCTGACGAGGGGGAAGCTGAAGGTCGTCTTCTTGTTCGGCTTTATCTGGCTGGTATAATCAATGTCCACGAGTTCGTCCCCCGCGAAGAGCTTCGCCTCAACCGACTTCGCCTCGCTCGTCCCCTTGTTCGCGACCTCTATCTCGAAAAGCCCCCTTTCAGGCCTCGCCTCTGTCCTTATGACGTCCAGCTTGATGGTACCCGTGACCGGAATGCCTATGCTGTACTCCTTCTGCTGATCGTCCCCTGACTCGTCCAGGTAATCCGCGTAAAGCTTCATCACGTACGTCTTCTCCTCCGCAGTGTTCCCCACAGAGACCCTTATCCTCGCCTCGCCCGATCCCCCGGAACCCACGTCCCCCACGTACACACTCCCTTCCGAAAGCACCGGAATGAGCTCGATGCTCGCATTCAGACTTAGGGAGAGGTGCCTCGCGGTCCCGGTGCCCACATTGTCCACGAATATGCTGAGCGTGGCGGTCCCCCCTGCCTCCACGTTCTCCTCCTCTATCCCCACCCTGTCCAGCACAAGCCTCGGCTCCCCCTGTACGCTCACCTCGACCTCCTCTGTCAGGAAAACCGAGTCAGACAGGTGTACCCTGAACTCCACCCCGTAATCGTCCGTCACTGCCTCCTCGTCCACGTGCATCCTGTACGTGGCCTTGACAGAGTCCTCTGCCCCTATTATGCTGAAGGACTTGCTCGCGTCCTCCCCCGGAAGCAGCGAGAAGGGCTCCTTTGCCACGATCTCCACGACCACGCCCTCTGCCGCGCCCTGGCCGTTGTTCTGTATCTCCACCTCTATCTCAACGTTCTTCCCGGGCTCTGCCGGAAAGGGCTCCTGTGCAGTCAGCACGATGTCCATGTTGGGCGCAATCAGGAGCGCCCCTGCAGGGGCAGCCATTGACGCCAGGATCGCAAGCATGAGCGGAAGGAATCTCATATTCATCTTACTAACTCTCCGTCCTTTATATTTATAACCTTGTCAACGTACCTCTTTATATCCGGGTCGTGCGAAATGACCACGATCGTATAACCCTTCTTCCTGTTCAGGTCCTTGAGCAGCTGGAGTATCTTGTCCCCTGTCCTGGTGTCCAGGTTCCCTGTGGGCTCGTCCCCGAGGATTATGCTCGGGTCGTTCGCGAGCGCCCTCGCTATCGCCACCCTCTGCTGCTCCCCGCCCGATAGCTCCCCTGGCCTGTGGCTGAGCCTCTCCCCGAGGCCAACGAGCTCAAGCAGCTCCTTCGCCCTCGCCCTTGCAGCAGATTTTTCCTTCCCGTTTATCCTGAGCGAAAGCTCCACGTTGCTGAGCGCGGAATAGGAGGAGATCAGGTTGTACTGCTGGAACACGAACCCGATCTTTTTGCCCCTGATCCTCGCGAGCTCTCCCTCACCCATCCCGCTCGTCTCAACCCCGCCTATCAGCACTTCCCCGCTGGTGGGCTTCAGCAGGCAGCCCATGATGTCCAGCAGCGTTGTCTTGCCCGACCCCGAGGGCCCCATGATGGAGACGAACTCCCCGTTAAGGACCTTCAGCCCGATCCCCTTCAGAACCCTTACCTCTGACTCCTTCCCTTCATTGTACACTTTGGTGACGCCCCGCACCTCTATCTCCACGTTCCCCCCTTTCGCGCTACTCATACCTCAGCGCCTCCACCGGATCAAGCTTCGCGGCCTGCCAGGACGGGTACAACCCACCCACAAGCCCCAGTATCACCGCGAAAACGAACGCCCCGCCCGCGAGAGCGGGGGTTATTGCCAGGGTGAAGCCCAGCAGTGTCCCGAGCGCAAGCGAGCCGAAGAACCCCAGTGCTATCCCGGCCACGCCTCCGATAGCGGCCATCAGCACCGCCTCTGTGATGAAGTGTATCATGATCTTCCTCCTTGTCGCCCCTATCGCCTTCATGACCCCTATCTCCCTCTTCCTCTCGAGCACGCTCATTATCATGGTGTTCATTATCCCCAGGCCTCCCACGAAAGCCGCCACCGCCCCTATCCCGAGGGTGAATAGGCTTATCTGATCCAGTATCTCGCTCGCCTGCCTCGCTATCTCCGTGGACGTGAGGGACTGCAGTTCCTCGTTCTCGTCCTCCACACGCTCCGCCACGAACTCAGTGTCCCCAACGTCCTCCGGTATCACGTACGCGAGCTGGTAGGTGTCCCTGCCAACGATGTCTTTCAGCCCTTCCAGGGGCACGATGAAGTTGTTGTCCACGTCCGAGATGTCCGATTCCTCCAGTATCCCCACCACCTCCAGGTCCGCCTCCTTTAGGACGTAGAAGTCCCCCACCTCCAGGTCGTTCCTGGCCGCGAAATTGCTCCCTGAAACCATCACCTCAATGTCCCCGTCCTCGAGTTCCCTTCCCTCATCTATCCTTATCGTCTCCCCGGTGAAGTACTCCTGCTTGTCCGGCGGCATGCCCACTGCAACCCACTCGGGCCCCCCGAACCCCACACCCACGCCCTCAAAATAATAGATTAGCGGAACCACGTCTTTCACTCCCGAGATGGAAGCGAGGCTGTCCAGATCCTCGTCATTAAGCTCCGAACCCGTGAACCCTGTGATGAATTCCGCCCCCTTCTCGCTGACGGTTATCTTCCCCGCGGATATCTCCAGGCTCTTCTCTATCTCCACCCTCAATCCAGAGGAGATACTCCCGAGTGAGACCACGGCCCCTATCCCTATTATTATCCCGAGCACGGTCAGGAACGTCCTGGTCCGCTGCCTCCTTATGTTATTGAAGGCGAGGTCAATCATGTTAAATCATGCCTTCCGCTTTTAATAAACTTGTCCAACACTAAACATGCCCCAGTCCTTCCGCTTCGCGGCCCTCCTCCTCGCAGCCGCAGCCGCCCTCGCGTTCGTCCTCCAGCCGCTGCTCCCGACCCAGGAGTTGGTCCTGGTTTCCTCCCAGGTTCTGGAAAGGCCCCACACCCTCCTCACCCACATCTTCCTCCACGGCTCCCCAAGGCACCTCATAGGCAACCTCTTCGCCCTCGCTCTCTTCGGCTCCGTCCTGGAGAGGCTGGTCGGTTGGAGGCGCTTCCTACTCGTCTTCATCCTGGGCGGCCTCGCCTCTGCCCTCGGCGACATCCTCTTCTACGAGGCCACGATCGGGGCTTCCGGGGCGGTCTTCGGGATCCTTGGTGCGGTAGCGGCCATGAGGCCGAGGATGCCCGTCCCTGCCCTGGGCACGATACTCCCAATGGCAGCCGCAGCCGCCCTGTGGGCACTACTAGACCTCACTGGATTTCTCTACCCAGACGGCATCGCCCACGCCGCCCACCTCTCGGGATTGGCAGCCGGCTTGCTCATAGGCCTCCTCTGGAGAGGCTCCTTCCCCGAGGAGCCGGGAAATTCAGGAAAGCCTGTCAGGGAAGACGAGAAGGAAATCCGGGAATGGGAGGAGAAGTGGATGTCCTACTCCAGGGAATCGCTCACCCACTTCAGGTAGTCCGCGTTCCCCCCGGAAACGGGAAGCGCGATGACCTCAGGGACATCGTAAGGGTGGAGCTCCTTCACCCTTTTCACGAGTCCGCTGAGCTTTCGGGAAGTGGTCTTCATTATGAGGAGCGCCTCCTTCGCCCTCTCTTCCTTACCCTCCCAGATGTAGAAGGAGTCCGCCCCCACCATGTTCACACACGCGGCGAGCCTCTCCCGGACCAGTGCCTCCTGAATCCTTCCGGCCTCCTCATGAGGCGCTGTCACGAGCACAATCAGGTGTTCCATGATTTATTTTTTTAACATGGATTAAATAATTATTCATGAAACTCCTCGCCGTCCTCCTGGCTTTCGTCCTCCTCGCGAGCGGCTGTGTACAGCAGGAGCCCGCAAGGAAGGAGCTTGCAGTGATCCAGGCACTCAAGTCCTGCACTGACCCTGCGCTGGACTCCCTCCAGACCCTGGACGAGCTTGAGTTGAGCAGGTTCCGCCTGCTGATAGCGGAGCTCACCCTGGAAGAAGGGCTGGAGCTCAGGGGCAGTCCCTGTGTTGCAAGGGTACTCTCCCTTGAGAAGGCAAGAGAAAGCTACCAGTCCCTCCCCGAGGACCTCAAGGAGGAGCTCCGCGAGGAGCTCAGGGGACACAGGCTCAGCAGGACAATAGAGGAGGAGGATCTCCCGGAAGTTCCTTCTGACCTGTTTTCAGAATACCAGACCTTCGTCACCCCCGAGGACCCGGAGATCCGGAAGATTTCCTCCAGGATAAGCAGCCGCAAGGCAGCCTATTCAGAGGCAGTGGGCTGGGTCTGGATCTCTGAAGAGACCCTCAACGGGGTGAGGGAGAAGTGGCTCACTCCGAACGAGTTCCTCTCCTCCACCCCATCCTACCCGAGCAACCCTGTCAAGCCGCGCATCGCGAGCGACTGTTCCGAGCAGGCCAACGCGCTGGCCTCGCTCCTGCGAGCAGAGGGCGTCCCCCCCGAGGAGGTGCGCGTTGTACTGGGCAAGGTGGACTTCGACGGCGAGGTAGGGGGGCATGCCTGGATCGAGGTCCTCGAGGACGGCAAATGGCTCCCGCTAGACCCGACCTCGGGCCCCTACTGGGACGATTCCAGGCAGAAGCTCGTCAGTTCAGGTGGCCTGAAATACACATACTTCAAGTTCTTCCCCTTCCCCTCCCTGGAGATCTGGACATACTACAACGACTTCTACTTCTGGAACCTCCAGAAAAAGCAGGGCAACGCGCCCGCCTCGTGGAGGTAGATGAGCCAATCGATTCATGGTTCCGGCTGCAATAACTGGCCACGAGTCTCGCTTTGCTCACTCTTGCAGCCATCCTACTCGCGAACGGCTGCGTCTCCGAGTAGGAGCTCCCTGAGAGGGGAGAAGCTTCCCGGGATGTCCAGTTCTCCGAAGAGAGGCCCGCGGAGCTCGGGAGGAGTGCCGAGCAAGTGGGAGGCAGGTACGGCGGCGAGACAATATCCGTCCGCCAAGAGTTCCAAGGAAGCGAGTTCACCACACATTATCCGCTACACCAAGGATCGGCAAATGGAAGGCTACTTCCTCCAGGAGCTGATGCCCGCCCTGGACTGGGTGAAAACACCCCCGAAGACGCAGTGTTCTTCAACTGGTGGGATTATGGCCACATGCTACAGGGATACGCTGGCAGGGACGCCGTCCTCTTCTCCCCTGCCGAGGAGATGCTCTGGTCAGTATCCTCCGGGGAATGGGAAGAGCAGGCGAGCGGCCCCTTCGCGAGCATGGGGACCACCAGGGAAGTGATATCCGGCTTCCTTTCCAGGTCAGAAGACTTCAAGGGGAAGTATGGGAAGGAAGTGGAGGGCTTTGAAAGGGCCTGTTCCGGCCCCTGGACGAAGGTATGCAGGCCCGAATGGACTCACTTCAGGCTTTCGAGTATCCTCGAGATGTCCACGTTAGAAACGTCCGCCTCAGTGGGCCTCGTCCCCGCAGGCAGGTACTCGTCCTCGTAAACGGGCTTCTCTTCCCTGTAGAACAGCCCCGTGGGGATCTTCTCGCCCCACTCCCAGGCCTTTTTCCAGGCATTTTCCCTGGAGTCGGGCACGTATCCTGAATCCTCGAGCCTGTATACCCTCTCCTTGTAGTAATCAAGGGTGTTCAGCTTGTTGAACGTCATGCACGGCATCAGGGCGTCCACGAGCGCGAAGCCCTTGTGCCTGATCGCGCCCGCGATGAGATTTTTAAGCTGCTCTGCGTCAAAGGCATACCCCCTTGCCACGTACGTCCCGCCCATGGAGAGCGCAACAGCAACCGGGTTGACCGGCGCCTCTATGGCCCCGAACGGGCTCGAGGGCGTCTTGATCCCCTTGAGGCTCGTGGGCGAGTACTGCCCCTTGGTCAGCCCGTACACAGCATTGTTCTGCACTATCATGGTCATGTCCATGTTCCTCCTGACAGAGTGGACGAAGTGGTTCATCCCTATCCCGTAGGTGTCCCCGTCTCCTGCCACCGCTATCACTGTCAGTTCCTTGTTCGCGAGCTTCACCCCCGTGGCGACAGGGAGCCCCCTTCCATGCAGGCTCTCGAACCCATACGCCTTCACGTAATGTGGAAGCTTCGAGCCGCACCCTATCCCCGAACAAAGCACCGCCTTCTCAGTAGGCACCTGCAGCTCCACAAGGGCCTTCTTTATCGCATTGAGTATCCCGAAGTCCCCACACCCCGGGCACCAGGAAGGCACGTGACCCGTCTGCAAGTCTCCCATGTTCAATGCTGTCTTATCCATTATCATCCGCCTCCTTTGATCAGGGCTTCCACGCCCTCTGCAATGTCCTCCGGGAAGAACGGCCTCCCATCATACTTGAGAATCTTGTCCTCCACGTTCAGGAGGCAGTGCTCCCTGATGAGCTGGTTGAGCTGCGAAGTGTAGTTCCCCTCCACTATCACCGCCTTATTGGCCCTTTCAATGACTTCCTTCACCTTCTCTGCAGGGAAGGGCGACAGGAAAGTGACCTGCAGGAAGTTCGCCTTCGTCCCCTTATTCTCGAGAAGCTTCATCGCTTCCAGTATGGCCCCCTTGGTGGAGCCCCATGAGATTATCGTCACTTCCGCCTCACCGGAACCGAAGAATACCGGCCCAGGCACGTCCTTCCGGGCCTCCTCGAACTTCCTGAACCTCTTCCTGTGCATCATCACCCTGTTTTCCCTGTCCTCGCACTCGTTACCCTCCTCGTCGTGCTCATAGCTCGAGGCCACGAATTCCCCGCCCTTCACCCCGGGTATGGTCCTCTCGCTCACCCCTGTCGGGGTGTTCTTGTACCTCATGTAGCCTTCCCGGGGCTCCCTCATTATCCCGTGCCTCTCCACCTTCCCGTGGCTGAACGGCTCCACGGTCTCATGGAACACCGCCAGGTTTTTGTCAGTTAAGAGCAGCGCGGGTATCTGGTACTTCTCCGCGAGCTCAAACGCCTTTACAGTCAGGCGGAAGCAGTCCTCCACGTCCCCGGGAGCGATGATGAACCTCGGGAACTCGTCCGCAGCCGCGCTGATGACGAACTTCAGGTCCCCCTGGCCCGAATGGGTGGCCATTCCAGAAGCCGGTCCTGGTCTCATGGACTCCACCACTACCAGGGGAGTTTCAGTCTGGGCGGCGAGCCCGAAGCCCTCCACCATCAGCGAGAACCCTCCTCCCGAGGTGCCTGTCATTGACCTCAGGCCGGCGAATCCCGCCCCGATGGCCATGTTTATGGCGGCGATCTCGTCCTCGGTGTGCTTCACTATTATCCCGTAATCCCTCTCATACTTCGCCATGCTGTGAAGAATGGAAGAGGCAGGCGTCATCGGATATGCGGAATAGAACTTACACCCCGCCTTTATCGCCCCTATCACAATCGCGTCATTCCCTGAAAGGAACACCCTGCCGCTCGGCTCCTTACCCTCGAGCCTGAAGCCGAAATCCTCCCCGAAGTTCTTCTTCGCGTATTCGTACCCGGCCCGGGCAGCCTTCCTGTTCCCTTCCACCACCTTCTCGCCCTTCCCGGAGAAGCTCGCTTCCAATATGCCTTCCAATATTTTGAGGTCCAGCCCCGTGAGCGCGAAAACCGCCCCCATCCCGACAGTGTTCCTCATAACACTCCCCCCACACTCCCTCGCAATCTCCTCAAGAGGCACCCCGAACATCCTCACCCCCTCCCTGGAAGGGGCGTCCTTGACGGCGCCGCTGTCATAAACCACGCCGCCCCCATTCTCGATGCTCCTGATGTGGTTCTCTATCGACTGCCTGTCCAGTGCAAGCAGGAGCGAGATGCCTCTCGAACCGGAGCGCACCTCCTCTCCGGACACCC
>CAZMBQ010000022.1:0-9056 GCA_964564705.1 uncultured archaeon | reverse complement strand
CATCAGGCGACGTATGGTGGGGATTCATGGTATTGGGTGATAATTAGACACGCTCTGTAAGTGTCTCATCCCTCACCCATTTCCATACAAACCTATTGCCAACTTCGCTAGGATTTCATCAAAAGCAATCTCTCTTTAAAATCGTGGCGTCCCGCCGCCAAATCCTGAACTCAGAAATTCGTAGAATTTTTGCCACATCCTGCGGGCTTTCACTTCGTTCGAGACGCCTAACAGCGAATAAACACGAACTTGAAGCAGAATCTTATAAGTCACGTCCACCTGAACGACAGTGACGGGAGGGAATGCCTTCACATTTCAACGGGAACGGGCAGCATTGATTGGAGGTGTTCCTGAAGAAGCGTTATGGCGGCACCATTACCATGGAAATCTTCTCCAGGTCAGTGATTACGTCTTCCTGTCAAGGGACAAGCTCAGGGATCTCTGGGACAGCGTCTATTCCTCGAGTCCAAGGGCCCAGGCCCTCAGTTTCTCGTAGGAGGCCGAGCCGCAGATCCACTTCCCGGTCTTTTTGTTGTAGAAGAAGGGTATTCCGCCGCACTTCCCGTTGTCCAGCTTCTGTAGGATCTCGGCGTTCTTTTGGTTGTGCCAGACCTCAAGCATGGTGATATTCACCCCTTCCTCCTTCTCAAGCCTCTCCACCAGAGGGTACATCTCCTTACAGTGTTCGCACTCAGTCCCCGTGAAGGCAAGCAGGTTTTCTTCGGGCATGCACTATAATTGGGAGGGCTGGAATAAATTAGTTTGGGAGGTTTTCATAGTCAGCCGGAGCCACGATTTTCGAGGAACCCCACTATCCTCTCCGCGACCCCCTTCGCGGGGATGTCCGAGGTGTCTATAACGAGGTCGTAGTGCCTCCTGTCAAAACAGTCTATCCCGTAATATTTAAGATACCGCATGGAGTCACTCTTCTCCCGTTCAACCAGGCCGAGCTTTGCCTCGTCCAGGTCCTGGAACTTCTCGGATCCCCTCTCGTCCTTGAAGACCCTTTTGGCGCGGACGTCCAGCCTCGCATCCAGGTATACCTTCACGGAGTGGGGGATGAAGTGAAACGAGAGCCTTCCGTCGATTACGAATTTGTCCTCCTTCCTTCCGAGTTCCTTCTGGTAATCGTCCGGACCGCGGTCAGTGGAGCCGTCCCTCTCTCCCAGACTGTTCAGCTCCGAAAGGCTTATGCCCTTCTCCTCTGCCATCTTCCTCCTCAGATCGCCCATGGAATAGTGTTTGAATCCCAGCCTCCTTGCGAGGAGCCTTGCCACAGTGCTCTTGCCGGAACCTGCCTGGCCAGAAATCGTGACTATCATTGCTAATCATTTGGGGCAGTGGTTAAATATGGGCTGGTTGAAAAACCCAGATTTTTGTCACTATTGAGAGAGTAAATCTTTATATTACTTGCCACTGAATTAGTTTCATGAAAGCCGCATATTCGATTGCTATGGTCGTGATTATAGGACTCGTGCTCAGCCAGGGCTCCCTTGCCATAGAGTGCTCACTGGACGTTTACGATCTTAAGGTGGAAGGGGGTGAGACATCCGCCAGGGTGAAGAACACTGGCGAGATTGTCCAGAACGTCTCCTTCGAGTTTTTAGTGGATGGGAGTGAGATCTCCTCGGGCACGTTCACGCTCCAGCCAGGGGAAAGCAGGATTGTCGAGAACTTTTACAACTTCCCCGCAGGGGAGAGCGAGGTCACTTTCAATGCTTGGTCAGTATGCGCCCGGGACTCTGAAACGATATGGCACACTGTATTGGAAGGCTATTCATGCTCCAATCCCCCAGGCATGGAGGGTCAGAACTACTGCGACTACATTGAGAGGGAATACCTTGTGTGCGAAAACGGCTCGTGGAAGTCCTTGGGAAGCGAGAGCTATTACATCAACTGTCCGGGTGCTTGTGGTGACGGGACGCTGGACTGTAGGGAAGGATACAGGGCAGAGTATTCCTGCAGCGGGGACTTCCTAATGCAGAAGTACGTGGACAGTGACTGCAGGGAGAGGTTCGTGACAAGGGAGATTTGCAATTACGGATGCGAGGCAGGGGTCTGCCTTCCGGAGGGGAAGTCCTGCGGAGTTGAGATCAGAAGCCTGGAGTTCACGGACGACCTGACTGATCAGGAGAAAGGCCACGTATTAGTGGAAGTGGAATCGAACCGCAAGGGAACACTGAAGTTCATGTTCTTCCTGGACGGTCTTGGGAGAGGGGAGGAGAGGGTGAACTCGAGCTCCGGGAGCGTATCGAGAACCTTCTATTTCACTGCGCAAGAAGGCACGCACACTGGCGAGGTCAGGGTTTCTCATTCGTGTGGGGCAGAAGACTCTGTCACGTTCCGCTACCACGTGCAGGCTGGGGAACGGGTTATAAGGTTCGACCCCCCGGAAGCACCGGAAGAGGTGGTAGAGACATTAGTGGAGATAGGGCCACCCACCATTGACGTGCCGGTCTTCGAGGGCAAGGCCCTAGGGATAGACATCGTCTCATCAAGGCCCCAGAACTTCAGGGTGCGCGTACAAAACCTCCCGCAGGGATTCGCTACCTTCGAGGAAAACGTTTTCGTGCAGGGAAGCGGGAAGGCATTCATCTATCTCACCCCAACCAGCGCAGGCACCCATCACTTCACCGTGAGCGTCACCGCAGAGCAGGAAGGCAGGACATTCTCAAGGGACATGCGAATGTTCGCCGTCCCATCTAAAGGCCAGGCAGCGATTACTGGTCTGGACGTCCTGCCACTCGCGGTGTCGATTGTCGCAATACTGGTGGTCCTTGGTGTGATAATCGCCTTCGTGCGCTACAGGGGGAACAGCTACGTGGACTACCTCACTAGGAAGGAGTACTACTAATCTATCGAATCAGCACTCAGAAGTGACAAAAAAAACTTTAAATGTCCTTATTACAATTTTTTCACATGGAAGGCAGGCAGGGATACCTTGCCTTCGACGGCAGGTCCAAAAAAACCGCATACGACAGGTGGTCGGAAGGCAGGGGCTCTGGGGCCGGGGATGTGGAACCTCATGGAACCCGGGAGCCGGAGTATCACAAGCCCCGGAAACCAAGAGGCCGCAGAAGCCTCGTTGAAAGGGATCCAATCAGGGTGCGGACGTTTGTGAGGAACGTGGACTGCTTGGCCACAGTAACCCCGGAGGAGGCCAGGAATCTCCTCAGGAAGTATTTCCATTCATTTGGCCCGGGAGAAAACATGGATGCATCAAAACTGTCAGACGTGTATGTGGTCTCCCAGGTGCGCAAGATACGTGACAGTTATTACAGGGCGCTTGAGAGGTATGAGCAGACCGGGAGCCTGTTTGAATAGCAAGCATCACATCCTGAACAGTATCTCCAGCACGTCCCCGTCCTTCAGCTCGTAGTCCGCGCCGACCTTCTGCTTCCTCAGGTCAAGTCCTCCGATGAAGCCTGAAGCCAGGTCCTTGTGGATCTTTTCAGCGAGCTCCCTCAGGGTCGTCCCTTTCTTTACTATATGGGCATCAGGGAGGACGTTCCCCCTGCTGTCGCTCAGGCGGGAGATGCTCGCCACCGGGTAAACAGCGACCATTCCGAGCAGGCCGAACACCGTTTCTTCGAGGGCCTTCTGAACCCCAGTGGAACCGTAAGGCGAGAGCACCCTCTCCTTTATCAGCGAGAGGGCTTCCTCCTGCTTCACGGAAACAGCAGCTTTTACTTCGAATCCCGGGTCGCCGGGGAAGTAGCTTATCAGGCCGGCCCTCTCGGCCTCTTTGAGTGCGAGCTCGCTCTCGGCAGAACACGCCACCAACTTCCAGTGGCCCAGATTCTTTAGGTTCTCCCCTGCACCGGGGACATCCATCTTGTTCGCTGCCACTATCATTGGCTTGCTCTCCTTCCTGAGAAGGGACGCGAAATCCAGGCTTTCCAGGGAAGCCTTCCCGAGCGCCCTCGCAACCTGCTCCTCCGTTATCCCGAGACCGGAAAGCTGCCTTGCGACCAGCCTCTCCATGGGGAGCTTCTCAGCGGCAGCGGTCCTCTTGAGCTTCTCGAGGTTCTTTCCGAGTATGCCGAATATCCATTGGTCAATCTCCCCCTCAAGCATCCCCGCGGTCAGTGAAGGGTCGAAGCCCTGGGCGGGCTTGCCTTCGGAATCCGTCCTTCCCGAGGCATCAAGCACGTGTATCAGCGCGTCACCGTGCCTCAGGTCGTCCAGGAACTGGTTACCGAGGCCCTTGCCCTCGTGCGCACCGGGAACGAGCCCGGCCACGTCCAGAACCCTGACAGGGATGAGGCGCCTCCCGTCCGCGCACCTGGAATTCTGTGGGCTGCACTCCACTCCGAGGCGCCTGCACGGGCATTCCCTGGAGACGAAGGCGACCCCCTGGTTCGGTTTTATGGTGGTGAATGGATATTCAGCCGTTTCCGCCTCTGCGAGCGTGAGCGCCCTGAAGAAAGTGGACTTGCCTGAGTTGGGCGCGCCTACTATGCCTATGAGCATATGGACCTTAATGGGTTTTTTATTTTAAAAAGCGCAGAATTTCGCATGAGGTTTTTCCAGCTCTCGGCAGCGGCTTATGGCACTGCCTTGGTTTACTGTGCACTCCTGCCTTCCCCGGGAATCCCTTCACTCACTGGCAGCCCCTGGGAGATGTCAGTGTGGCATTTCATCGCATACCTGGCTTACGGACTCCTGCTGGACAGGGCGCTTGGGAGAGGGAGGCTGGCTGCCCTGACAGGCCTTGGGATGGGCCTGTTCACAGAAGCGCTCCAGCTCCTCGTTCCGACAAGGCATCCTGACATGGCTGACCTGGCAGCGGATTTCCTCGGGATTCTGGCAGGGGTAGCCCTGGCTCAGAGGATACCGAAGCGCTTCCTCAACTGGAGGTAGAACTCGGTCTGGGTCTTTATGGAGAAGGCAGTCGATATGGAGCTTCCCAGGACGAAAACCGTCCCTGCGGCGATTAGCGCGGCAGGGTTGGTGAGGTAGTAGAGCATGAGTGCATGGAAGAGTGTATCCCCACCCAGTCCCGCCACGTCAGGTGTGAGCATACCCGCACCGACCAGTATGACAGGGATGCTGAACAGGACCGCTATCAGCCCGGAAATGGCTGCTATTGAGAGCCATGCCCTGAACACACACGAATAGAAGAGCAGCAGCAGACCGATGGAGACAGTGAACCATAAGCCGAACATTCCCATTGCGAAGAGTGCACTGTGCCCTGCATGGTAAGCGTGGGTGGAGTAGCCCAGTGTGGCTGCCAGTCCCATCAGGGCCGCGAGGATTACCCAAACAAGGAACTTGGCCTCAGAGGGTTCCACCTTCTCCAGGTGGCGCATGAATATTGACCATGATTCCTTCAGGGCAGGGATGGCAGGCCTGTTCCTGAGCATGACCGCCTGGAGGGAGAAGAAGAACACTATCCCGACCAGGAGGCTGAGCAGTTGGCTTATGAACGGCACCAGGCCCGCCACTATCCCGACCAGGACAACTGTGAGTATGGCCCCGAGCAGGGAAGGGTAGCGCTTGGAGGAAATTCTCCAGGAGAGAGCGAACTCCTTCCCCTTCCTGGACTGGTGTATCAGGCTCCCTGTGACCCAGACCCTGAGCAGGAACCAGCCCGCGAAGATTACTGCCACGGGGGCAAGGGCCTGCGCGCTTCCAGGGTAGCCCGAGAGCGCCCTTATTGCGCCCACCGTAGAGGAGGGGCTGCTGAAGACAATGACAGCGAGCGTTGAGAAGAATGCGGCATCAAGCACGAAAACAGGAAGCCACCTGTGGGGCTGCAAGCCGAAGGAGAGACCTTCGGAAATGCTTTTCCTGTATCTCAGTCTCTTGACTGGCATACCCACCTATTTTATTTCTGTTCTTCCCCGCTTAAAAGCCTTCTCCTCTTCCCCATGAACCTGAAGTAGTAGAAAACCACGGCAACAAGGGAGACTGCCGCACACCAGTACGGCATCGCGCCCGAGAGCGAAGCCATGAGGCTCGACAGCCCCCCAAATGCCACGAAGAGGGTGGTGGCTATCACAGACACCTCTCCGTTGGGTATGACCGCGTCGATGAATATGAAAAGGCCCGTAAAAAACATGAGCGACTGCACAAGCGGGCCGAGGGTGGTGAAAACGCCCCCCACTACGAGGCTCCCGCTGAGGAACCCCTTGAGCATGGGGATCCCCTGCAGCATCGGGGAGACCCTGAAGTTTCCTGGCATACCATCACGTGTGCCCGAGCACGCCTGTCCTTGGAACAGATGTCGCGCCCAGGTTGTAGTGCTCCTTTATCTCGTTCCTGAAGTTCAGTAGGAGATCCCTGCAAATCTCTATGTACCTCCTCCTCGCACGGTTGTAGAAGAGATAAGAATACATCAGCCAGAACGGCTTGAGTATCAGCCTCGGGCCGCTGACGTTCGTGAGCAGCTCCCCGTGGAGCCTCATGGTGAACTGCCCGTTATTGTCCGTCTTGTTCTTTGTGCCCTGTATCCAGATGTAGATCCGGATGTTAGTGTAGCGGGAAAAGGACTTCTTCACCCACCAGAGGGACCAGAAGTTTATCGGGTCAGAGGATATGTCCCAGTTCAGTCTCTCGTGCGCGACTTTGGAGCTGGAGACGTGGAAGTAAGGCTTCAGGGAATCCGTCACCTTCTTGACCACCCCCCAGGGATCCGGACCTGAATAGGTAAGGTATGTGTACTTCTCCGGTGAAAGGCAGTCATCCGATATCTCGAGCCTTGCCATTCTAAACCCCTCAATCACCGCTTTCCTTGAGCCTGCTGAATATCTCGGCTATCTTCTTCTGGAAGAGCACCATGGAATGCCTGCACTCCTCGGCATACTCCTCCCTCTTCCTGTGGTAGAACATCCTGTGCCAGAACGTTCTCAGCATCTCGTAGAACAGGGAGCGCTGCCAGATAGTGTCCTGCGGATACTCGCTCCTCAGGTGACCCTTGAGGGATATGGTGGCGCTTCCGGTGGAGCCATTGCCCTGGCCCTTGAGCTTGAAGGCGATGTAAATGTAGCTGAACGGGTCGAGGTCCTTGTGCAGGTACCAGTTAATGCTGAACTTGTCCTTGTCCTTTCCCTTCCCCCACTGATACATGGTCTCCTGGATGTCCGAGTCGGCCACATTGAACACGGACTTCATCAGCTCGTAGCAGTACTTGTACAGCTTCGTCACGTTGGGGCCTATCAGCCTTATGGTCAAGGTTGAAGGGTCCTCCTCGAAGCAGTTGTCCTCAAGAACGAGCTTTGCCCTAGCGAATACCATAGCGACCTGCTTAATATTATCGCACCGGTAATTTAAATTTCTCCGAACCCACCATTCGGCGCTTTTAATACCCTTCCGGCAAATAATAAGGCATGTTCGGCTTCCTCGGAGCTCTCCTGGGAATACTGCTCCTCGCGGCAGGGGTGTTCCTTGTGTTCTTCTTCCCCTCCACCGAGGAGCACCAGCCGGAGGGTATGAGTGTGACTGGGATAGTGATGGGGCTCATCTTCCTTGTAATTGGTTTCGCCCTGCTCTTCCTCTGATTCCCGTGCAAACAATAAATAACAAGCCGGACAAGTAGTTATTGAGGGCACATGGCAGCCAAAACAGCCGCGAAGAAGGCAAAGAAGCCCCCCGCCGAGAAGATGGTCGTGGACGAGTATAGGACCAGGTGGGGGAAGAGGGTGGGCAGGGCGGTTTGTGCGGGGCCCACCGAACTCCAGATGGTGCTGGACTTCACCGGCCTGAGGGGCTCTGGCTCAAACATTTATTATGCGCTTATTTACCAGCTCCCCAAGTGGAACTACTCTGTCAAGAAGGTGGACGAGTACATAGAGGTAACCCCGACCTGGGCGGAGTACTACAACATAACCATAGCGCAGAAGCCGAAGATAGAGGGCTCTATAAAGCAGGGCCTTCAGTCCGCCTCACAGTCCGTGGCGGATTACGAACTCCTCAAGCACGACCTCAGGAGATACAGGGAGATGCTGAACTACTTCGTCCAGGCAGGAAGGACAAAGGACGAGCACGTCCTGAGAAGCCTGTTCGTGGACAGAGTGGATGCGCACACGGGCGAGGGCTACTCCATGATAACCATGGCAAAGAGGTGGCCCACCATAATAACCGACTTCATAAGGATGAAGTCAGAGTGGATGGACATTGACTCCATAAGGAAGGGCCTGGATGTCACTGCGGCGGAAGGAACTGTCCTCCTAACGAAGAACCAGCTCTACAGGGAGTGGAAGGAGCTGTTCCTTCCCACACTGAAGGAGAGGGTCTCGAGGCTTGAGGTCCTTGTGGAGTCGAGGAGGAAGTCGATAGAGGAGTACAGGAATTGGCTCAAGCCTTACGTGGCGAGGCACAGGATGATAAGGGAGAAGCAGGAGCTGAACCCTAAGGAGTTCGTCACTGACGCGTACATGACCCCCGGATTCGGGCAGTCCCAGGCAGCATCCGGAGTGAGGCTCTGGTTCTGGAAACCTTTCTTCCCTCCGCAGAAGAAGAGACCCGAGGCATTGAGGCAGGAGGGCAGCTTCGTGATAGACCCCTATGATGAGGTGGCCAGGGAGTGGAAGGCAAGGATAGAGGAGAGGTATGATGTGGAGATACCGGACAGCGAGGTGAGGGAGCTTCTCAAGGAGTGGACCGACCCCGGAAGGATAACCTCCAATCCCAAGATGAACAAGAACGCCCTCTACTACATCATGTTCGACACGAACGTGGAGCTTTCCCTGCTAAGAACCCCGCCCCCGGAGGGATTCGAGATGGACAACGTGATGTTCCACCCCCTCAGAATATGGATCATGTCACAGAACTCCCTGCTCGTGCACCTCCTGGAGCTGCACGCGAAGGAAAAGGCGTTCGAGAAGAGCCTCAACGCCCTGATAGGGACGAGTGAGGCAGAGGAGGATGCCCTGGAGAGAATAGAGAGGGAGTTCAATCCGGTGGTCGAGAAGGAAGGACGCCTGGAGAGGCTCAGGAAGGGTGTGTCCAGGTTCAAGGGGAGGACCAAACCACTGCTTGAGACGGTGTTCTACCTGTTCGTGAAGAGGGGGCCGTACGAGCCCGTTTTCGAGGAGAGGGTCACCAAGACGTAC
>CAZMBQ010000021.1:0-9246 GCA_964564705.1 uncultured archaeon | reverse complement strand
GCGAGGAAGGGCTCCAACTTCACGATAAGGAAGTTCACGGAAAAGCCCCTCACCCCGACTCACATGCTCCGGTTCGGGACCCTGGACTCCACCCAGCTTGCATACCTCTGGCTCCTGATAGAGAACGGCAAGACAATCCTCGTCTCAGGCGGCACGGCCACGGGAAAGACCTCCCTCCTGAACTCCCTCTCACTCTTCATCCGGCCGGGATTCAAGGTCGTCTCGATAGAGGACACCGCAGAGCTCCGCCTGCCCCTCCCGCACTGGGTTCCCCACGTCGCGCGCTCCCCGCTCTCAATAAAGGGCAACGTGGGTGAGGTTACCCTCTTCGACCTCCTCAAGTCCTCGCTCAGGCAGCGTCCTGACTACATAATAGTGGGAGAGGTCAGGGGCAAGGAGGCTTTCGTCCTCTTCCAGCAGATAGCGACCGGCCACGCCGCACTCGCCACGATACACGCCGCTTCCATCCCCCAGCTCATAGACCGCCTGATAACCCCGCCCATCTCCCTCCCCCCGAGCCTGCTTGAGAACATAGACGCCATTGTCTTCCTCACGAGCTCAAGGCTGAAAGGCAGCTACGTCAGGAGGGCGGACAACATACTCGAGATAACGGGGATAGAGAACGATCGTCCAATAGCGGCCAAGATATTCGAATGGAAGCCAGTCTCGGACAAGTTCGAGATAAAGGACAAGTCCGTGCTCCTGAAGAACATCTCCAGGCGCCTCGGAATAACAGAAGAGACAATACAGGAGGAGCTGGTCAGGAGAAAGAAGGTCCTTGAATGGATGCGCGAGAAGGAGGTGTTTGACTACAGGGAAGTCGCAAGGGTCATATCCACCTACTACTCCAACCCGGAGAGGGTGATGGATGCGGTCGAGTCATCCTGAAAAACCCGTACCAGTTATTTTAAGGCAACGGACAATAATATAATATGCTCGAGTCCCTTGCATTGAGGCTTTTCGGGCAGTTTCTGCTGCCCCACGTCGACTCCTTTGCCTCGCTCAAGCTCGCGATGAGGAAGTCCAGGATGACACAGTCCCTGCACGAGTACCTCTCCATTGTAGTCTTCATGACTGCGCTTTCCTTCCTATCCTTCCTCTCCCTCTCCCTGGTGCTTGTCACGCTCCTCTACCCGCTTCCGCTCGCCTACTTTTTCGTCTTCTTCATCTCCCTGCTGGTGGGGGTGGTGGTCTTCTTCGTGGGCTACTACTATCCCACAATGAAGATCAAGAACCTCAGGAGCCGGATAGACAGGGCCCTCCCCTTCGCGGTCTTTTACATGGCCACCACCGCGAGCTCGGGCTCCCACCCCCTGAACATATTCAGGATGCTCTCCCTGAGGGGTGGGGTGATAGGAGACGAGGCCAACCGCATCTACACGAACGTGAAGGCCCTGGGCATGGACATCAACACCGCCCTCCAGAAGGCGGCCGCAAGGTCCCCCTCCGAGAAATTCGCCGAGCTCCTCTGGGGAATGGTATCCATCCTCACCACAGGAGGGAACCTCGAGGACTACCTGAGGGGAAGGACGGCCACCATAATGTCCCACTACAGGCGCTCCCTCGCGGACTACGCCAAGACAATAGCCCTCTACACGGAAATATACATAACCCTGATAATAGTGGGCACCCTATTCTTCATAATCCTCCTCGCGATAATCTCCCCGATAGTGGGGGGCAACACTCTCTTCCTCCAGACCTTCCTGGTGTTCTTCTTCATCCCCCTGGTCTCAGTGGGGTTCATATTCCTGCTCAAGGGGGCCTCCCCGACAGAATGAGGTTGGAAGAATGGAAAAAATAAGCTTGAAAGCAATGAAGGATCTGGACAGGAAGGGGAAGGTGATATTCGGTTCCGTGGCCCTCGCAGCCATCCTTGTCCTGGTCGGTATACTGACAGGCAACACGGACATCCTCGGGAACCTCTTCTTGGCAGCAGTCCTGGTAGCAGTCCTTCCCCCCTTCCTCTACCGCTACAATAAATACAGGTGGGTGAAGAGCCTCGAGGACCAGTTCCCAAATTTCGTCAGGGATCTCGCCGACTCCAAGCGCAGCGGCATGTCCTTCCCCGAATCCGTGAAGCTCGCCACGAGGGCCAATTACGGCAACCTGAGCGCAGAGGTCCAGCGCATGCACAACAAGCTTTCCTGGGGCATCCACTTCGACAAGGTCCTGGACATGTTCAGGGAGCGCGCCCGCGACTCCAAGATAATCTCCGAATCCCTCACCATAATCAAGGAGTCCTACCAGTCCGGCGGGGACATCGCGTCCACACTCGGGGCAATAGCCGCTGACATAATAATGCTCAAGGAGACCGAGGCCGAGAGGGTCTCCATGCTCAAGCAGAATGTCATGATAATGTACGGCGTCTTCTTCATGTTCCTCGGGATAGCCATAATGATAATATTCGTCATGATACCCATGATAAACGACCAGCCGCTCCCCCAGTCAGGGGGCTTCGGGTTCGCCTTCACCAACCCCTGCGAGGGCGTCCTCGTGTTCCCATGCAACACCCTCGGCTCAGTAGGCTCCTTCCTGAACGCGCCTGAAGGGATAGCGAGCTACTACATATCCATATTCTTCCTCGTGGTGATGGTTCAGGGCATATTCACCGGCCTGATAGCGGGCCAAATAGGCGAGAACTCCATAATCGCTGGGGGCAAGCACGCACTGATAATGACCTTCGCCGGGATAGGGACCTTCATCTTCCTCGCGCAAGCGGGCATGTTCCCTGTCTGAGTCCGGGCAGCCTGGCAGTTTTATTAATCCCCTCCCCCCAATAATATCCCATGAGGGCAATAACCCCCGTCGTCTCCATAGTGATGCTCCTCGTGATAGCCGTTGCGGTGATAGGCGGCGCCTACGGCTTCATCTCGGGCTTCTTTTCTACAGCCACCTCCACACACGTCCAGGTGGTCCATTCCTACTGTCAGGACGGCACGGCCCACATACTCATCCGCAACCTAGCCAGCGAGGCACTTGAGCTCTCCACAACACATTCCCACACCACCCCCTACTCCGTGAACCAGGATACCGTAACGCTCCACCACTTCGACCAGGAGGGGTCCCAGTCCCTGGACGAGACAGCATCCCACTCCGGAACAATCTACGGCAACACCCAGCTCCTCCTCCACCTTGACGGCAACCTCAATGACGAGAGCATCAACGCCCACACAGGAAACCTAAATGGAGGAACCTACGTCTCCCGTGGCAGCGGCAAGGCCCTCCACTTCAATGCATCTTCCCAGGAACAGGCCGTATTCGGTGACATCCTCGACCTCGCAGGCACGGACTTCACAGTGGAGGCCTGGGTGAAGCTGGAAACCCTCCCAGAAATCGCAGCCACAATACTGGACAAGTACGGGAACACCGGAGGATACAAGCTTGTGGTTGACAATGCCGGCAAAGTTAACTTTGCGGTCAGGAATCCTGATTACTCAGGAACTTGGTCAGTCGGATCCAACACTACCCTGACCACCGGAACCTGGTACCACGTGGCCGGGGTTTACAAGTCGAACGTGCAGGGAGGAGGCGCCGGAAGAATTTTCATAGACGGCATCCCAGACACCCAGTGGACGAGTTTGATTGCTCCCTACCTGAAAGACACCCCCAACTTCCTCTACCTTGGCTACGGCACCTGGTCCGCCAGTGATTTTTATCTCGACGGAACGGTGGACGAGGTCTCAATCCACACGCGCGAGCTCACTGACGCCGAAATCCTGTCCCGCTACAACTCAGGCGTTGCCCGCTTCTCAGAGTTCCAGGAAGGCCCGCCAGGCTTCGGGAATGCGCTCTACTTCGACGGGGTGGACGATTATGTTGAAATCCCCTACGACCAGAACCTCGACCCCCAGACGTTCACCCTCGAGGCCTGGGTGAAGCCCCAGGAAATAACAGCAACAAGCTACATCATCACCCGCAACCTCACCCAATCAGAAGGCTACACACTGAACCTGCGAAGCGCGGACAAAAGGGCCCGCTTCACCACTTACGGCACCATCCCTGCAAGCCTCGACAGCTCCTCCGAGCTTGTCGCAGGGGAATGGGCCCACATCGCAGCCACCTTCGACGGCACCGAGAAGAAGTTCTACATCAACGGCCAGGAAGACTCCTCCTTCATCATTTCAGGCATGATAACCTTCGGTGTGAACAGCCTCAATATAGGAGCCAACCCGGGCTCCGCCCACTTCAAGGGCCTGGTGGACGAGGTCCGCCTTTCCAGTACAGCAATAAACTTCATCCAAACCCAGCAAGGCTGGTCCCCTTCCTGCGAGACGGACTGCGGCGATCTCCTCATCCAGAAGACCCAGGGCACCCCCTCCCCCTTCTATTTTTCCCAGTCCGCCATCCCCCCGGGAGCCACCCTGGACATCCGGAACGCCTGCACGGGCACGTGCAAGTACGCGATTGCCTCCCCCGTGGCATCCGCCCAGGCAACCGTGAAGTGCTGAACGTCCGAAACTCCGGTTTTTGCACCTTCACTTTCAAAGGCCTTTAATCCAACCAGCATTGCAAAGTTAAGTACGTATCCTAATCCAATGACCATCTTCCGAAAAACAAAGGAAAGGGAGAGAAACCCCTCCCTGACAAAGTTAAAATAAAAAAAAAGACCTGAAAACGGTTTTTAGCAGTCAGCCCTTACTGGATGCACTGTGCCGCCGACAACCACGTCGTACGTGCAGATTCCGTCCTCACAGTACTGGTTTGTTGTTTCGCTATTCTCTGTCAGCTGCCCTGCGCTTCCTGGGGCAAGGCCACCGTCAAAGTCTGTGATATCCCAATCCCCTGGCCAAACAGCATTGCTACCGCTTTTCGCAACCACTGTCATGTCGGTTGTTTCCAGGCTGTCGCTTCCCACGTTCGAGATGGTTATGGTCACGTGCCCGTCCGTGCTGCACGACCCTGCGCCGCTGACTATCGCTGCCTTTCCTGTTACTGTGCTGAAGAAACCGCTGATGAATCCGTACGCCAGCCCCACGACCGCCACCGCTATTATCAGCAGCATGACAATCGACACGACCGGCGTTATTCCTTTCTTCATGCTTATATTATATGGGAGGCCCCTTATAAATAGATTATTCCTTCCCTGCCAATGTTTCCGCTCCCAGATTCCCAACCGGAACACCCGCCCATACAAAAAACCCTTTTAACCCGCTCCCCCAAGAATCATCATGGACGAAACAAGGAGGCAGCTTGTCCACCTCTCCGGCGCGCTCTTCATACTCCTAGCCCAGTTCACCGGAAGCCTCCCTGCGGCCCTTATGTTCCTCCTGATATCACTCTCCTTCCTGGCCTACTCCCTCCACCTCAGGTCAGAGCAGGGCCGCCTCAGAAGGCTCTTCCGGCCGCTCGGGTCAGGCCTGAGGGAGCGCCTGCTCCACCTCGAGCGCCCGGGAATCCCCATGCAGGGCGCTTTCTGGTTCTACTTCGCCTGCTTCCTCACCTTCCTCCTCTTCCCCCTCAAGGCAGCCACAGCCGCCTGCCTGATACTCGCCCTCGCCGACTCGGTATCCACCCTGGTGGGAAGGGTCGGCCGTTTCAGGATACTTGGCCCCAAGACGCTCGAAGGAACCCTGGCCTTCTTTCTCACGGCAGCGATGGTTTCCCTTGCATTCTTCCCGGAAAGGGCCCTCCTGGCCGCAGCCGCAGCCACGCTCGCGGAGCTCCTGCCCGCGGCCCTCCCCCGACTCTCCAGGAAGGGCATCCTGGACGACAACCTCACAATCCCCCTCTTCGCGGCACTGGCATTCACCCTTATCTGACCCCCCACTTGCGCCTCGCATCCGGAGTGCCCGTCAGAAGCCACAATTCCTGCCAGGAGGCAAAGGCTTAAAAAACCCCCCAGCCAGCAAACTTTTTAAGCAGGGATTGAATTCTCAAGCCGGGCGATCTTCATGGACAAGTCACTCTGCATAATAGGGCAGGAAAAGAGCGAGTCCAACATAAAGCTCCTTGAGGAGGCCAAGAAGGCGTTCGGCTCCGTCTTCTTCGTCCCCATAGACAGCATAGGGATAGGACTCGTGGACAAGTTCTCCATAACCTACAGGGCCACCGACCTCCTCAAGTTCCCGGCCGTCCTTGCGAGGATACCCCAGTGCCACTGCTCCTACGCCTACCAGCTCCTCTCCCTCTTCCCCACAGACACCTTCATGCCAATCAAGCCCATCTCTTTCCTCTTGGCGGACGAGAGGTTCTTCCTCCTGACCGTCCTAAGGAAACGCGGGGTGGACACCACGAATCTCAGGCTCGCCAAGTCCAAAAAGGCCGCGGACAGGATAATCAACAAGAGCTCCTACCCCCTGATAATACGCACCCCGGACAAGAAGACGGGCGTGGTGGTGGAGAACCACACCGAGGCCAAGTCCATAATAGACGCCTTCGCGAGCCTGCACCAGTCCATCCTGATAGAGGACGTGGTAAAGGAGTTGATCTCAGTGTACGTGGCCTCCCCCGGGATAATGGCCTCCCTCAAGAAGAAGACAAAGGAGAAGGACGTGGTCTTCTCCGGGGGCGACTACAAAAGTGCGAAGATATGCGTTGAGACAGAGCACCTGGCCCTTGAGGCGGCCTCTGCAGTGGAGGCCCAGGTGGTAAGGGTGGACATCAGCACCGAGGACGAGCCCAGGGTCGCCAACATGGAGCTCAACCCCGACCTGATGGTCCCCTCGAGGGTAGCGGGAATAAACGCCCCCCAGAAGGTAGTGGAATCCCTCCACGAGAACTTTGAGGCCCACCTCAAGAAGCCCCTCCTGGTAAAATTCTTCGAGGACGCCCGCTCCGTGATGAAGGACGTCCTCAAGTCCAAGCAGCTTATTTAAACCTGCCCCGGGAATTAGTTAATGTGATAGCATGGCAGAGGGAATCTTCCAGAGCATCCAGGAATACTCACTCTCCTTCCTGAACAATTTCATCCCCGTTTACGTGATCCCCAACATCCAGCTCATAGCACAGATAATAATCCTCCTCCTCCTGGCCTACGTGGTGGGCAAGGTCGTCAAGCTGATAACAGTCAAGCTCCTGAACGTGGTCGGCCTGAGGAGGGTCACCTCCAGGAGTTGGGCAGAGAGCATCCTGAAGGTCACGGGATACCGGGGCAGCATCGTGGAGCTCATAGGCGACCTGGTGAAGTGGTTGATCTACATACTTTTCATAGCAGTGATAATCCAGTCAATAGGCCTGCCCGGAGTGGCTGACATATTCACCTCTGTCGCGGCCTTCATCCCCCGCTTCATTGGGGCCATCCTGATAATAGCAATAGGCTTCATAATAGCCGACTTCTTCGGCAAGATATTCGAGGAGGCCTCCAGGAGCTTCATCGGAGAGGACGCCCTCGCCGCCCTGGCAGGAGGCATAGTGAAGTATTCCATCTCCCTGATAGCAATAATCATGTCCCTCTCCCTGATAGGCCTCGACTCCCTCTCCCTGGTGGTCCTCTTCTCCCTGATGCTTGTGGCAATGATAGCGATCCTCGTGCTGGGCATCAAGGACATGTTCCCCAGCTACACCACGGGCATCCACATCCGGAGGAGCCTGAAGCCCGGGGAGCAAGTGAAGATAGGCCAGTATTCCGGCACGATAGAGAAGCTGGAACCCCTCTCCATAGTCCTGAGGGACGGCCAGAAGAGGATAGTGATACCCAACTCCATGCTGGTCTCTGTTCCGGTTGAGAAGAAGGCAAAGCCCTCCTAGTCTTATGAACTCACTCCAGCTCCTGAATTACCTGAAGCAGAACAACCTCCTCCGGGAGGCCAGTGCGGCCTCTTCCAGGCTCTCGAGGATATTCACCGAATGCCTCATGGCAGAGCACGAGGACGTCCTGATAGTGACGGACTTCGGGAAGGGCCCGAATACGCTCTCGCCCATACTCGGCGCAGGCTACTACCTCGCCGCCCGCTCCCTCGGACTCGAGCCCGTCCTCGTCGCCCAGCAGAGCAGGAATAAGGGTGAGCGAGCAGAAGAGCACGTCGAGCAGGCACTCGAGGACTCCGGCCTCGAGAACATAGTGATAATAACCGACTTCATTGGCTCCACCCCGAGGATAGGCAAGAGCTTCAGGAAGCAGATGTCTTCGAGGAACCACAAGTACATCTCCTGCACGGGCATCTCCAGCCTCAGCAGGGAGTTCCTCCCCCAGGTCCTGAAGGCAATGGACACTGACTACACCGAGCTGAGGAGGAGGTCCCTCCTCCTGGAGAAGGCGCTCGACTCCGCCACCGAAGCCCGGCTCGTCACCCCTGCCGGCACAGATCTCACCTTCCAGGTGGGCGGCAAGAAGGCCCGCCTGAACGATGGCCGCTTCAACCTCCCTGGGAAGGGCGGCAACATGCCAGCGGGTGAGGTATACATTGCCCCGAGGAAGAAGGGCGTTGAGGGAAAGCTCGTAATCGACGGCAGCTCCCGCAACATCTGGGGCACCGCCCTCGTGGAGAAGCCGATAACCCTCAAGGTCAGGAACGGCGAAGTCGCTGAAGTGGAAGGCGGCAGGGAGGCCAGGCTCCTCGAGAAGTCAATCGAATGGGCGCACGACAACAGCAAGCACCCCTGGGGAATCCGCAGGGTTTCCGAGCTCGGAATAGGCATAAACCCCGACGCAAGAATAATAGGCGCCACGATAATTGACGAGAAGTCAGCCGGGACAGCCCACGTGGCAATAGGCAGCAACCACTGGTTCGGAGGCACCGTCTACTCGATAATCCACCTCGACCAGGTCGTGAGGAACGCCTCCATCCGCCTGGACGGGAAGCCCCTGGACAGGGGCCTCTACGCTTAGCTTTTAATGCCCTGTCCACAATATCAAGCAAATGCCCCCGTAGCTCAGTTGGACAGAGCGGCGAAGCCATATCCGAATGTCTTCTATCTGAGCATGGAAGAGATGACACCCGGGAATGATCGGGAAGCAAGCCGTAGGCCGAGGGTTCGAAAAGGCGCCTGCCCTCCCGGGCAGCCCCGAGGAAATCCCTCCGGGGGCACTCCAATCTTTTTAATCTATCCACACATACTAATCCAAAAGGGACCGTAGTCTAGTGGTAGAATTCCACCTTGGGGATTTCCTGAGGTTCTGAGCCTCTGGCTGTGAAGAGGAAAACAAAATGGTGGAGACCTGAGTTCGATTCTCAGCGGTCCCATTCACTTCTTCCTGAGCAGCCGGGCAATCTTCTCCCTACCGGCTGCCTCTATCACGCTCGAGAGCCTCGGTCCCGAGGGCTTCCCGAAAAGCGCCAGGTACGCCCCCTCGAAGAACTCCTTCAT
>CAZMBQ010000020.1:0-9552 GCA_964564705.1 uncultured archaeon | reverse complement strand
CATTCTGATCACCCTGGGATTATATATGGGTTTGCTGATTAATTAGACACGCTCGCGGCTGGGGCGAAGCTTATAAAGGGTTTGGGGGATCATTAAGCATGCGTCCAGAATAGCACTGGAATGGATAAATACAGAAATTCACTTCTTCGCGGGCTCGAGGTCTATGCATATGCCTGCGGCTATGGTCTTGCCCATGTCCCTGATGGCGAACTTCGCGAGCTGGGGGTAGTCTGACTGCTTCTCTATCGCAACGGGGTGGTTGGGCTCTATCTTGATTATCGCGGCGTCCCCGGGCTTGAGCATGTCCGGGTTCTCGGCCGCCACGGCGCCTGTCTTGGGATCGAGCTTCTTCACGAGCTCGGTTATCTTGCCTGCCACGTGGCCGGTGCCAATGTGGAACACGGGGGTGTAACCCTTTGTTATGACCGTGGGGTGCTGGAGGACTATTATCTGTCCGGTGAAGCTCTTCGCGACTGTGGGAGGGTTGTCTGGGTGGCCTACTATGTCGCCCTTCTTGATGTCATTCTTGCCCACACCCCTGACGTTGAAGCCTATGTTGTCGCCGGGCTCTGCCTTCTCGAGCTGCTTGTGATGCATCTCCATTGACTTGACCTCGGCCTGTGCGCCGGAAGGCATGAACACGATCTTGTCACCTGCCTTCAGGACGCCACTCTCAACTCTACCCACTGGAACAGCGCCCACCCCGGTTATGGAGTAAACGTCCTGGATAGGGAGGCGGAGGGGCTTGTCAATAAGCTTATCGGGAACGGCTATCTTGCTGTCGAGTGCCTCTATAAGGGTCTCCCCCTTGTACCAGTCCATGTTGGTGGACTTCTTGACGACATTGTCACCCACGTAAGCGGAAAGCGGGATGAATGGTATCTGGTCGGGTTTGTATCCGAGCTGTGTGAGGAGCTTGGAGACCTCCTCCTTGACCTTCTTGAAGGTCGCCTCGTCGTACTTGACGGCGTCCATCTTGTTCAGGGCCACGATGAGCTGGTTTATCCCGAGAACTTTGGCCAGGTAGAGGTGTTCCTTAGTCTGGTCCTGGATTCCGTCCTTGGCAGAAACAACAAGTATGGCCGCGTCGGCCTGGGACGCGCCTGTTATCATGTTCTTGACGAAGTCCCTGTGGCCCGGGACATCGATTATGGTGTAGTAGTATTTTTTGGTGTCAAAGCCCTTGTACATGAGGTCAATGGTGACGCCCCTCTCCCTCTCCTCCTTGAGGCTGTCCATCACAAAGGCGAACTCGAATGTCTCCTTCTTCAGCTCTTTTGCCTTTTCCTTGAGCTTCCTGAGCTCCTGCTCTTCCAGGCTGCCGGAGTCGAAAAGAAGCCTTCCTATCAGTGTGGATTTGCCGTGGTCAACGTGACCTGCAGTCATGATGTTGATGTGGGGTTTTTGTGCCATATTTGCTTACCTTTGATTTGATATGGGATTTATTGATTTTGTATATTTATAAACGTTTCCCTTTAAATGCTTTTCCGCGAGCCTGTTTGGCTCGCGGGTCGCGCGGCTGCGGATGAAAAGTAACATGCAACGGGCACGCGGTCACGACTTCTGGCCGGATCCGGAGAACCATGCGTGGATGAAGAATACGCCGAAGGTTATTGCGGCAAGTAGGAGGAGCATTGGGAGGGCGTACTGGACAGCCGTGCCCGCGCCCTGGGGTGCGTTCTGGAAGGGTGTGTTGAACATACCCATTGAGCCGAACTGGATTTGAAGGGTGACAGAAAGGCCTGCAAGAAGGCACGCTGCCAGCCCGAGCAACGCGGCGGTCTTCATAATCATTTCCCGAATCTCCTCTCCCTCTCGGAGAACTCCCAGATGACCCTGGTGAACTCCTCCTTGGTGAGCTCTGGCCAGAAGGTGTCGAGGAAGGCAAGCTCTGAGTAGACGCCCTGGAACGTGAGGAAGTTGGAGAGCCTCCTCTCCCCACCTGTCCTTATTATCAGGTCAGGGTCCCTGGAGCCGTTGGTGAAGAGGGCCTTCCTGAAAGAGTCCTCGGTGACCTCCCTGCCGGAGAGCTTTTTCACGGCATCCAGTATCTCCTGCCTCCCCCCATATGCCATGGCGATGTTCATCGTGTGCTTGTCATAGTCATGAGTCAACTCGGAAACGCTGCGGATCTTCTCCTGGATGTCCGAGGGGAGGAGGTCAAGCCTTCCGAAGAACTTCATCCTGGCCCTCTTCCTGTGGACCATGTGACTGGTGTCGTCAAGGACAGAGTCCAGCTCCTTCCTCGCAAGGAGGAAAAGGTATTCGAGCTCGGCCTTGGGGCGCTTCTCGAGGTTCTCGAGCGAGAGCGCGTATATTGTGGTGTGCGTGATGCCGAGCTCCATGCACCATTCCACCACGTCGTAAAGCTTCCCAACCCCCATCTCATGCCCCTTCCACGGCTCCTTCATGAGGCGCTTCGCAAGCCTGCGGTTGCCGTCCGGTATTATGGCCACTGACTCCGGAATCATATTAAATAAATTAGGAAAGGGGTTATAAACGTTTTCCCTCCTATATTTATCCGGATGGTTATGAGAGCAGAGCTTCACTGCCACTCGAAATACAGCCGCGGGACAATTCTTCCCACGGAAGGGATACCGGAGCCGCGGGAGATAGTGAGGGAGGCCAAGAGGAAGGGCCTGGACGCGGTGTGTATCACCGACCACAATGTTTTCAGGGCGTTCAGGGAGGGAAAGTCAGAGGCTCGGAGGCTCGGGATTCTTCTGGTCCCGGGGGAGGAGATAACGTCCAAGGAAGGGCACGTTCTCGGGATAGGGACAACCGAACTCATCCCGCCCGGCCTGGAACTGGAGGAGACAGTGGAGAGAGTGAGAGAGCAGGGTGGAGTGGCGGTTGCGCCGCACCCGTTCGACATAAAGAGGGACGGTGTGGGTGGGGGGTTCAGGAAGTGCGATGCTGTCGAGGTTTTTTCAGGGCTGAACCTTGATAGGCTTTCCAACATCCTGGCAGGGAGGAAGGCCGGGGGTATGCCGAGGACAGTGGGAAGCGATGCGCATACGCTTGGGGTGATCGGGAGGTGCGTGAATGTTGTAAAGGGGGATTCGCTTGATTCCCTGCTCAGGGGGATAAGGAAGGGGAGGGTAGGGCACGTGAAGGGTTACATTCGTCCTTCGGAGGTGAGGGAATGGGCGTGGCTGAGGCTTTTCGCCTCCAGGAAGGAGGTGGAGGAAAGAGTGAAGACTTACAGTCCCCTTAAGAGATGGGTTTCACTGAGGCTGCTTGAAAGGTTCATGCGCGGCCAGGGGGGATTCTTCAGTATCCTCTCCGGGGTGGGACTTGCCTGCTCGGTCGCTTACGGTTCTGCTATGTTCGCGGGAAGGATTTTTGATTAAGTCACTTCACGATGCAGGTCCCCACCCTGCTTATCAGGGAGTTCTTCTGGCTGACGCTCAGGCACCTGTCGAGCCTCGGGAAGGCCTCCTCCTCCTCGTACGCGCAGTGCTCGAGCAGGAGCTCCTCGAGCGCCTTCAGGTAGGGCATCATGTCCGAGCTCACGCCCGCCTCTATTGACTTTAGCATGGACATCATTGCATTGTGGTCTTCCTTCAACCTCGAGACCATTTCATGGTATTCCGAACCGGGCTCGCTGCAGAGAAGGTAAAGAGCCTTTTCCTCTGCGAAGATGTGCTTCTCGAGCTCCATCCTGAACTCCCCGAAGGCCTCTGCCATGCCGCGGAAGCCGTTGCCTATGCTTCCCCTGAACGAACCCAGGAGGGAGAAGAGCCTCCTGTGGTCCTCTTCCATCACCTGGGATATGGATGTACTCATTCCACCACCTCCCTTTTTAGAGCCCCCATTACCCGAAGTACTTCTCCCTGTAGAAGTGTATCAGCTGCTCCACCTCAGGGATGCATGACTTGTCCTTTACCCCCACCTTAAGCCTCTTCTGAACATCCCCGAACGTGATTGCGCCCTCGAGGACGGCCTCCTCGATATCCTTGTCCGTGACCTTCGCGGACACGTCTATCACCTTCGCTCCCTGGATCTTCACCCTGTCCAGCTGGCCCGTCTTCCTGAAATGGTCGTTTATCGCATCCCTCAGGGCCTTGTCGCCTAGGACGGAGCAGTGCACCTTCCTTGCGGGAAGGTCTCCCAGCCTCGCTATTATGTCCTGGGGGCGTATCTTGAGGGCGTCCTCTATCCTCATCCCCCCGTTCTCGGTGACCATGACAGAGAGCATAGAGGTGGACGCTATCGCGGACGCGCACCCGAAGGTCCTCCACTTGCAGTCCACTATCCTGTCGTTCTCCACCTTAATCCAGAAATCCATCCTGTCGCCGCAGGCAGGGGAGCCGACCGAACCGTGGGCGTCGGCCTCGCAGCTCTCGCCGTTCTTCAGGAAGTTCTTCGGGCTGAAGAAGTGCTCCTTGACCGTGTCTGTATAGAACCAGCCTTCTGGGCCGGCTTTTGAACCGACTTCCGGGTTTTTTTCAGCCATTGACGACCACCTCCCTACTGAGCTTGACTGGGGACAACTCCCTGAGGGCTTCCACTATATCCGGGAGGGAATCCAGCACCGCTTTCACGTCCGCGGGGGCGGTGCGCTTGCCTATGGTGAACCTTATGCTTCCGTGAGCGGCCTCGTACGGGAGGCCTGTTGCGAGGATGACATGCGAAGGGTCGAGGCTGCCGGAGGCGCACGCAGAGCCGGTCGAGGCGCAGATGCCCTTCTCGTTCAGGTGGAGTAGCAGGGATTCACCCTCAACGTCGAGGATCGTGATGTTCGCGTTGTTGGGAAGCCTCTTTTCAGGGTGTCCGTTCAGGAAGGACTTGGGGACGCTCTCTAGGACGCCCTTAATAAGCCTGTCTCTGAGGGCCGTTAGGCGCTTCGACTCCGCCTCGCGCTCCTGCTGGGCGAGCTCAAGGGCCTTTGCAAAGCCCATTATTCCCGGGACATTCTCGGTGCCTGACCGCATGCCGTGCTCGTGGCCGCCGCCGTGGACCAGAGGTTCAAGGGGAACGCCTGTCTTAACGTATAGGAGGCCCACTCCCTTTGGGCCGTATATCTTTCCTGAGTTGAGGGTCATGAGGTCTATCCCGAGCTTCCGGACGTCCAGCTCGAGAAAGCCGCCTGCCTGGCAGGCGTCTGTGTGGAATGGGACGCCGTGGCGGGAAGCCACCGAAGCTATCTCCCTTATTGTGTTAATCGTGCCTATCTCGTTGTTTGCGTATATTATGCTTATCAGGGCGGTGTCCGGGGTTATGGCTTTCTCCACGTCCGCGGGGTTCACCATTCCGTACCTGTCCACGGGGAGGCGGGTTATCTCGAAGCCCTGCTCCTCGAGGAAATCACAAACGTGGAGGACCGCGTGATGCTCTGTACTGGAGGTTATTACATGCTTCTTTCCGGAGGCGCGGGCGACTCCTTTCAGGGCGAGGTTGATGCTCTCTGTTCCAGAACCCGTGAACACTATCTCGCGGGGCTCGCATCCCAGGATGGCAGCCACTCTCGACCTGGCGCCGTCCAGGGCCTCCTTTGCCCTGAAGCCCACAGAGTTGAAGGAGCCGGGGTTGCCGAAGTTTTCCGAGAAATAGGGGAGCATCTCCTCCATCACCTCCGGCCGGACGTAAGTCGCGGCTGCGTGGTCAAGATAAACCTCTTTCATGCCTTCACCTCCATGCAGAGACTGCAGCCCTTCGCGGGCTTGCTGCTGTGCAGCGGGCAGGTGCCCGTGTCTATCCTCAGGTGGCAGTAGCCCTTCTTGTTCCAGGGATTCTTCTCGTGCACGCTGTCCCGAATGCGGGCTATCCTGAGCATGCCCTTAAGGGTCAGGTGCTCCCCCTTCCTCACAAGGGAGACGCACTCCTTCCAGGCCATGAACTCCTCCTTCCTTGATGTAGATGCAAAGCACCTGGAGCCAATGAAGTCCGCGAGTCTGCACGCGTCATCCATACTCGTGGACTTCAGCACCGCGCTCTTTCCCGCGGAATAGACCCTGCCTATCCCGAGGGTGGAGTGCATCTTCTCGAGGAGATCCCTGCGCCGGGCGGGAAGCCTGAGCGTGAAGTCAAGTGCGGTCTGGTAGCCGATCTTATTGGGGCTTTTCCGTATCACCACGGAGAAGCACCCCGCGGTCTCTATCGCGCCCATGAGCCAGTTGCTGTCCATGCTAAACCTTCTTACTTACTGACTGTTAAGTTAGGTGGGGATGTATTTAAAGTTTTTCCTCCCACAATGACACTAAAGTCGTATATTAATGATGTTTATTAATATTGTATACTGTTATTGACCTCTAATCAACAAATATGATGGTGTGTTTTAATGTGGTAATTGCCCGTGGACAAAAACACGGCCAGTGACCTGCCCAATATCTGAAATCCCGGGGCTGTGCAGCCTCATGAGGAGCCAAAGTAATTCTCGGTAATTGAAATCTCGGAACAAGGTAATGTTTCAAAGAGCACCGCTATCAGGCTGGTCCAGGAATTCCAGGAGATTGGGCTTGCCACGGTGACAAAGAAGAGTCTCGTGTGGAGGATCCAGGCCAATTATGATCATCCGGCATATAAGCAGGAGAAAATCCTACACAACCTTTCGCTGGTTTGCAGGTCCGAAATTGTCCAGTATCTTGACGAGGCATTTGGTTGCCCAAAAACATCATTCTCTTCGGCAGCTTCAGCAAGGGAGAAGACAATATAAATTCCGACATGGAATAGCAATCGAAGGCGATAAAAAGGCATCACTTAGGATAAAAGAGCAAACTTTCCGGCTTCATACACACGGAAGCGGAGTCCTTGTTCGAGGTCGACGCCATGACAGGCGAAGCGAGGGAAGCGGAAAGGCCTTTCTGATCGATCCTCTCGGTCAAGGCATCCTTACCCGCGCCGGAAGCAAAGCGCTTTTCATTTCCGCTTTTTCGTTTTTATTCCTTCCTGGTAATAGAATATCCATGGAAGTCAACGTCCAGATAAGGCGCATAGCAAAGGACCTCCCCCTGCCGGCTTACCAGAGCGAGCTTGCCGCAGGCGTGGACCTGATGGCCGCTGAAGACGTGAAGATACAGCCCGGGGAGAGCGCCATCGTCCCGAGCGGGGTCGCAGTGGCCTTGCCCGAGGGCTATGAAGCCCAGATAAGGCCCCGGTCAGGCCTGGCTGCGAGGCATCAGATATCGGTCGTGAACACCCCAGGGACGATAGATTCCGACTACAGGGGCGAGATCAAGATAATCCTCATCAACCATGGCAAGCAACCCTTCCGGGTCAGGCGCGGCGAGAGGATCGCGCAGATGGTCCCCAATCAAGTGCCGAGAATGGTTTTTTCAGAGGTTGATGAGCTCCCAGAAAGCGGGCGCGGCGAGGGCGGACTTGGAAGCACGAAGCGATAGAAACTGCCGCAGAGCTCATCGATCTGCTCCCTTGGTTTCTGCTTCAGCTGCCTGTCCCAAGGTTCTTCAGGGCAGATGTTATCCATTTGCATATATGTCTCATCTCATCCTCGCGCAACCCCACTGTCGTGAGGGAAGGCGTCCCCAGCCTGACACTGTTGGGCCTGTAGGGTGGAGCAGGGTCATAGGGGATGGAATTGCAGACCGTGACGATGCCTACCTCCTCCAGCGCGACGGCTGCCTGCGTGAGAAGCTCCTCAGGGGTTCTATTCAAGTCCCTCCGCGTTGCCGGCGCATACTGGCTCTGCCGGATATTCGTGACGAGGGCCCTGGTGTCGCTGAAGGTCGAGTCGCGGAGATCGCTCCCGCTCCATTCATTGAGCTTCCGGACGCCGAATAAGTAGCGGGCGATTCGTCCAGGAGAGAGGCCTTCCGTGACAACTGCTTCACGGAAGGCCAGGATGTCCCTTTTTACTCGCTCAGGTGTGGGGGAAGCTCTTGATGTTTCTCGAAATGTTCTCGAGTATTCTCCTGTAGTTGTGGATGTCGGTGGCCATGAAAGCACCTTCCTTAAAGGTCCTCTTATGGACACCGCATCCGGGTTGCTTTGTTTGCGGGGGACGAGATTCCCGACAAGGGAGCCTTCCTCCCTTCGCTTCGAACTCGCGAAGGCACTAAGCCACAAGGCCCTCAACCTTGCCCCTTTGGCCGCTCGGACACCCCCGCATTGGGTCGATTGTTCCCTTAGTCGCCGGGCTTCAAAAGTTCCCGGACAAAGGGGACATCGTTATTATTGGGACTGAAAGGTTAAAAAGCCTCATCAAGGGGATGGGAAGCAGTGGCTCCCCGTCTGGATGGGGAAATAAAAAAGCGGTCAGAAGACCTCTTCTTCCTTCTTCCCGAGGTCCCTTTCCAGCCTGTGTATGTCCTTCTTTATGGCGTCCATGTGCGCAAGAATGCGCTCCTTCTCCTTCTGGAAGTTTTCCATGCTGGTGTACATCTCTGTGGCCTTCTGGAACTCGTGGAGATGCATCATCACGTAGGGGAACCTGTTCATCTCCTTGGAGACGGATGCACAGAGGTTCCCAAGCCAGCGGTTCATCGCGAGCTTGACCTCCTTCTTGAGCATCTTCTCCCCGTCCATCTGCGACTTCATTATCCTGACAATCGCAGCGTTGGGGAACGGGAGCTTTTCCTCTTCCTCCTCGGAGATGTCGTCTTCGCTTTCCTCGCCGGGGGCTCCCTTATGCTCTTCGGCCGCGGGGGACTCTTCCCTGTTCTCTTCGGGGGTTTCCACCCTGGTTTCCCCGCCGGGAGCCGCGCCCTCTTCTGCCTTTTTGTTGAATTCTTCTGTCATTGAATAACCTCCTTTTTTAAATCAATTGATGGAAAGGAATTGGAACGCCTATTTAAATTGTTTCAGCCGAAAAGGAGGCCGGCGAGCGGGAGGGCGTTCAGTAACAGGAGGGCTACCACCAGGAGGACGACGCCTTTGATGATCCTCTTCCTTGCCCGGCTGCCGAGCCTGAAGCTCTTGAGGAGCTCCTCGAACATCTTGAATCCGTCGAAGGGCAGAACAGGGAGGAGATTCACTATCGCGACGTTGATGTTGAGGAAGAAGACTATTTCCAGCAGGGAGATGAGCCAGAAGAGCGCGTGGAAGAGCGGTATATCCACGCCTGCCCTGGGGGAGACTTTCGTCTTTATGTTGAAGCCGAGGTAGGCCTTATCGGGGTTCTCCGGACTTTCCGCTGCCTCGAGGACGAACTCGCCCTTGTCTGTCTGGAGGGTGATGGTATCTCCTGGCTCGTACCTGGAGGACTGATTTATGTACTCCTCGAGCGTGCTCACCGGGACGCCGTTTATCCCAACTATCACTGTCCCGGGCTCGAGCGCTTCCGCGGGGAACCCTTCCTGCACGCCCACTATCTCTATTCCATGGGGCTCAACCATGCCGGCGACCGAGAGGGAGAGCATCACCAGGAGGAGGGCCGCGGCAACTGCCACGACCATGTTCGCGAAGGAGCCCATGGCATACACGCGCATCCTTTCCTCGCTGCGCTTCTTCTCTATTGCCTTCTCGTCCGGCTCCACGAATGCGCCTATGGGCAGGATGCCGAAGGTGAGGAGGCCCATGTTCTTGACCTTGATGCCATGCACCCTCGCGAGTATTCCGTGGGAAAACTCGTGCGAGACTAGGAGTATTATT
>CAZMBQ010000019.1:0-9831 GCA_964564705.1 uncultured archaeon | reverse complement strand
TCCGGAGGAGCGGGGAAGTCGGTTCCGTCGTCCGGGTCCGTGCCCAGGGCCTCTGAAATCAGGAGGAAGAGCGCGGGCCTCCACCGCTTGCCCCCGCGGCCCATGAAATCCCACACAGGACCGGAGAGTCCGTTGTTCAAGGCCTCCAAATCGTGCTCGTACCTTACCTTTCCGACCATCAGCTCCACTGCGGCTTCGTCCAGCCTCTCCGGGACGTAGCTGCGAATGATGGAGTCTATGAGGGGTTTTTTCGACTCGATATACCCCCTTACCTCGGGATCCATGCTTTCCATTGGGCCCGAGGATTTAAAACTCTTAAACCCCTGCCCATAATAATTAATCAATGTTCAAGAGGATGCCCACAGGCGTGCCCTGCCTCGACTCACTTATGGAAGGGGGGTTCATAGAGAATTCGGTCTACCTGGTCACAGGGGCGACCGGCACGGGCAAGACCATATTCGCCTGCCAGTTCATATGGCACGGCCTCCAGAGGGGCGAGAAGTGTGTGATAATAAGCATGGAGGAGAGTGCCGAGGAGATAAAGAGCGACGTGGCGCGCTTCGGGTGGGACTTCGAGAAATACGAGAAGAAGGGCACGCTAAAGATAATATACCACGATCCTGTCCAGGTGGACAAGCTCGGCACCACGATCAGGAATGAGATACAGGGCATGGACGCGAAGAGGTTCGTCCTCGACTCCACCTCTGCAATGAGCCTCGCGATAGACAACAAGAGCCTCATAAGGAGGAGGATAGCGAGCATAGTAAGCACGATAAAGAAGCACGACAACTGCACTGGGCTGATAATAACCGAGATACCCGAGGGCTCCAAGAAGCTCTCGAGGTTCGACGTTGAGGAATTCGTTGCCGAGGGCGTGGTGCTGCTGAACTACCTCGGGATGGGTATGGAGACATCCCGTTCCCTCCAGATAAGGAAGATGCGAAGGACCGACCATGGCAAGGACGTCTATCCCATGAGCATAACCAGCAAGGGGATAGTGATAAAGAAGGGCGGGCTCTGACGCCCGGCTCCCGCAGATTCACTTTATCTCGATTATCCTCAGGCCGTCCTTCTCTATCGAGAAGGGGTGTATGAGTACCGAGTGGTCTGTTCGCCTCATCTTCCTTATGGTTAGGGTCCGCTTGAACTCTTCCGCGACCGGGACGAAGTCCAGCTTTATCACCGAGTCAACGATATACTCTATTATACCCCCACCCGAGAGGCCCTCGGAGGTCTCGGGGATTGTGCCTGTCAAGAGGCCCGTCACACCCAGGGATTTGAGCTTCTCGACCATGTGTATAAGCACCGTCCTCGAGAGGTAAGGATCCTTGATGAACATCTCTATTATCGAGACAGAATCGATCACTACCCTCTTTGCCTTGAGCTCCCTTATGCCCTTTTCTATCTTGTCAGTTATGTCGAAAACGTACAGCTTTATCAGCTTGTTCATTTTGTCCGGGTCTATGCTCCTTACAGGGAAGATGGGCTTGATGGAGGAGAACTTGACCACGCGCTTCTTCTCCATTGGGGAGAAGTCCCAGCCGAACATTGCCCTCATGTCCTCCTTTATGTCCTCCTCCCTCTGTTCCGTGGTCACGTAAAGTCCGGATTCCCTCTTCCTCGCGCCCTCGTAGAGGAAGGTTGATGAGAAGGCCGATTTGCCCGTTCCGGTCTTCCCTGTCAGGAGGTTTATGCTCCCCCTGAAGAAGCCGCCCTGCATTTTTTGGTCCAGGCCCTTCACGCCAGTGGTAATCCTGTCAGCAGGCATCGCAATCCTTGTTTAGTATTTGTTCAGGGAGAATAAAAAACTGCCTCCAAAAAAAGGCTATTTGCCCCTTTTCCTACTTTTCCGCTCCCAGAAACGTCCGTGTTTCCTTGAAGAGAGCCTTATTTTGGGGTGGCTGCGCTCCCTGAGGCCGAAGCCGTGGAGGATGTTCCTGATGTGAGCCTTTGCATAGGACTCGTGCCTGCTCTCTCCCCGCTTCACCAGCTTCTCCCTCATGCGCCCAAGGTTCTCCTTCCTTACCCAACCAACGAGCCACTTTCCGAGCGAGGTAGGGGAGAGTCTGTCCCTGATGAGGGTGGACCTGGACTCCTTCTTTGTGTTGAGCGCCCCTCTTGTCCTGAGGATCTTGCCCTGGCCCTCCACGAGGAGCTTCTTGAACGTATCCTCGTCTATTATGCGGTTGAAGTACTGTATCTCTGTCTCCTTCCTGGTTTTTATCAGGGACTTCTCCTCCTTCGTGAGGGCCATTATGTCCCTTCCGAGGACGTAGAATGGAACCAGGACCTCTGTTATGAGGTAGGCCGCCACTATCGCGAGGATGATGCCCGTGAGGATCCACCACCTGTTCTCCATGAGGACCTTCACGAGCCCGAGATCAGAAACTGCCTGGAAGGCGCTCTCGAGCTCGGCCCTTGCCTGGTTCAGGTTGTTCTCCAGCTCCTGGAGCGAATTGGAATGTATGCCCGAGAAAGCCCCGTCAATGAGGCTCCTTATACTGTCCTGCTGCACCTCCAGGGCGGTGGTGTCCACCCCGGTCTCCTTGTACTCGGATATGCTTGATTCCAGCTCCTTGAGCTGATCCTGGAGTTCCTGCATCTCGTCCTTGAGGGGATTCTCCAGCACCCTTACGGTGAACGGGGCTGTCTTTGTTATACTGTTGGCGGAGTTGTTGGCGGTTATGTTGAGGATATTCTGGTACTCTCCAGGCTCCTCTGTGAGTGATGCGTGCACGGACAGCGTGAAGCCTCTGGACTCGAGCACGGGTATTTCGAGGCCCGCGGGCTCAGGTATCTCGCAGCACCCCGCTTCCACGAGGAAGCCGGCCGAGAGCAGGAGGTCGCCTGTGTTGGAGACAGTACCCCTTATGGTCCTCTCCTCTCCCTGGACCACCTCCACATAATCCGAGCTGATGGTGAAGTTGAAGTCCATCTCCCCTGAGCAGATCGGGTTGTAGACGCACCTCTCCTCTGCCGCACAGCCCGCCGGGGCGCATATCCTGGTCTGGTATACCTCCTCCGGGAGGCAGCCACCTGCGCCGCAGGAGAAGGTTATCCAGTCCCCGCACGTGCAGTTCTGCTGCGGTGGGAGGCCCCCACCTCCTCCGCCCCCACCTCCGGTGCCGCCGCCGCTCGGAGGGGCGTTCGTCCTGAGCGAGAGCGTCCCGGACCCGGAGTTGTTGAAGCTGTCGTTCGCGACCGAGAGCAGGGAGAACGTCGTTCCGGCTGACGAGGAGGCGAGGCAGTCGTTGTTGGTGTTCTGGTAGATCCCTCCAGAGAGTCCGAGAGGGAAGAGCCCGTTGGGGCAGGAGAGGTTCACATACACATCCGACCCTGTCCGGGTGTAATTAAGCACCTCCCCTCTCGCGTTCTTGACCCTGACCTGGGGCCTTGGGCTTATTGCCGAGTCTGCCGCAAAGCTGCTTCCAGAAGGAGGCTGCGTAAAGTCAGGGGTGAGGTTGGAGGAGACGTTAAAGCTGAATTTCTGAACTATCTCCCGGCCTTCCTTGGTGGCGTTCGCCGTGAGGGTCCAGTTCCCGACCGGGTCCGAGGCGTTGATGGAAAAGGTGTAGTTGTCCGCATAACCCGCGAACAGGACTGAGAGGCTCTGGTTGAACTTCTCGAGGGTTATGTTCCAGCTGACGTTTGCAACAGACCGGTTGCTCGTGTCCAGTAGCTTTAGTGTGAGGTTCTCGCCGCGGTTGTAGAGGGTGGCGTTCAGGGTCAGGTTTATCTCCAGGATGTCCGCCACTGTCAGGAGGGAGGAGCCCGAGCTGCTCTCCGAGGCGCTGTAGTAGAGGGAGGGCTGGTCGGTCAGGTTGCATTCCATGGTGAAGTTTCTGCTGATTCCCGCGGCCTGGGTATCGTCCTGGTGGAGCCATGAGGCCAGGCCAGAGCTGTTCGTGATGTTTGAGCCCAAAAAAGTGGAGTTCTTCCAGAACGAGACGTTGTATCCCGGCACGACCGCGGAGGAGTTGGAATCGGTGACGTTGCAGTAGAGGGTCACGCTGCTCCCGTTCAGCGCCGAAGAGGAGGAGAGGCTGAGGCCCTCCACTCCCGCATGTCCCCAGAGGAAAAAGAACCTCGGCGGGGAGGTGACGTTCTCCTGACCGTATTCATCAGTGGCATAAATCCCGTTCACGGTCACGTTCCCTGAGAGCGGAAACTGTGTGTAGTTGGAGAAGTTGATGGTATAGTTGGTCCAGTTGTCCGCGAAGGGGCCTGGGACGGAATAGTTGACGAAAACGCCCGTCCCGTTGTGCTCCAGCACCGCTGAGCTGATGGTATTGGACCACTGCGCACTCGCATTCAAAAAGTCCGTGCGGGTGAAGTTCTTCCCGTCTCCCACGTCATCCCTCGTGGAGTTGATGAGGTTCCAGGAGAGGAAGGGGTGGGGGGGCAGATAAGTTATATTTATAGTGATGAGATCAACATAAAGCGTTCCTGTAGTTTCCCGAGTATAGTTGATACGAACCCTCAGATTTTCAGCCAATGTTTCATTATGTGCTATGTTCGAAATGTTTATTCTTATGAATTCATCGGAGGTGCCTGGACACGTTTGATTAACAATATTCCATGTATCATTATAAACTTCGATAAAACAATTACCTTGGCTAGTTACCCTCCATTCAATTTCTAGGTCTACTCCCAAGACAATACTTCCATTTGGGATGTCAATAGTGTGATTGGTAGATATCTCTGCAAGAGAGTTGCCAGCTGAAGTGAGTCCATTATTCGGATATGTATTGTCACTTCCTCCACTTATAACATCGCCACAAGAGCACGAAACGGATCCTCCATCAGAATTACATGTGATACTCGTGCAATTATTATAAGTTTGAGCATTAGATGTTATGGGGGCAGAAACAAAAATTATCATGGAATATATCAAAAATATAGTGAATGTCCCCCCAACCAGAAATTTTATTCTCATCCCTATTACCTTTGCCAAATTCTCCTGCTTTATTATTGGTTGTGTGTAAATAAAGAGGTTTTTTGGGTGATGAATTAAATCAAAGGGTAGAACCTAAAACCAACCAGTCTCATTTAAGAATGGGTAATTGTCCTGATTATTGCCACCAGATATTAAGTAAGGGTCATCACATATAATTCCATTAGGATTTGGGTTTATGCATACGAGATCATTCCAATAATTACCTTCAGAAACACCATCATCCCAATCATTCACTCCATTATCAAACGCCTGAATGTCATTTGTTATTATATTATTATGATAAATCAAATTACCGTTCGATTGGTCCAATTTTATACCATAGTTTCCAAAATTTCCATTCCATTTAATGTCATTCGATTCTATTACACTATTTGTCATGTTATATATGTTTAATCCGGTATAAAAGCTGGCTTGAATGATGTTATCAGTAATATTATTTCCATATGTGTGGATCAAAGCGATTCCATCTACATAATTCAGTTCAATGAAATTGTCGACCACATTAAAATTATTACCACGTATTAAACCAATACCAGTATCCCTATTTCTATTAATATGATTGTAATATATTCCTACATTGGTGGAGGAATCCAAATTACCAAGAATACCAAAACCAAATTCTTGTATATTTGCATTCTGAACTATAATATTTGATTTTCCATTTAAGACTATTCCATAATCTTTCCAACCACTAATCCCATCAATCACGTGATCACCCCCATCGAACGTTACCCCGTCCGCGTTGAAGGTGATGCAGGTTCCTGCTTGGTCGAGCAGGTCCTGGGCGAGTATGACTTTTTCGTACGTGCCGTTGAGGGCAGCTGAGCATTCCGCGCAGGAGTTGCAGTAGGTTTCGTTAGGGGGTGAGGAGACAGTGAAACCTATTATCTCGGGGTCGGCTTCCCGGCCCGCGAGGTCCGCGCCCCTGAACGTGATGGTGTAGCTCCCGTCAGAGAGCGTGGGGTGTGCACCTGCGATGGATTCCCAGAGAGTGGGCGTGTTGGGGTCAAGAGGTTGCTGGCCGCCCTGGTCTATCTCGTAAGTGGCCCATACAAGGCCCTCCGAAGCAGCGACTATGTAATCAAGATCGCCGTCCGGGTATGTCTGGCCGTCCAGGGGGTTTTGCGCGGTAAGGACCGGATCCCAGGTATCGACCATTGTGGAGGCCTCTGGTGCAGGCGCTTTGGCTTCTTGGTTGCCCGCGTTGTCCGTGGCGACGGTGTAGAACTCATAAAAACCGTCTCCTGAAGCCGTGAAGGGTATGGGGCTTGAGACGAACGTCCCGTAAGAGGCCCATGTGCCGGAGGAGTTGATGTCATAGAAGAGCTCCACTGAAGCCACGCCCGAGGTTGCGTCCGAGGAAGCGTAGGGAACGTCGAACGTCAGGTTGAGCGTGTACTGGTCGAGTGGGCCCGCGGAGGACGTGGGCGGGACAGTGTCGACAGCCACAGCCAAAGACGCGTGGGGCGTTTCCTGGTTGCCCGCGTTGTCCGTGGAGTGATAGACCACGTAATTGTCGCCCTCGTAGAACGTGGAGGGGGAGGTTCCAACCTGGTCGGGGTCGCAGGTTCCTGCCTGGTCCACACAGTAGAGGGTCTCAAAAACCCCTGAGAGTGGGTCCGCGGGGATGAGCGTGAGCGTGGGGTGGGAGGCCTGCCAGCCCTGGAACGAGAGGGAATCGTCCGTCGTGGTGGGTGGGGTGTTGTCTATCATGACCGTTGCAGAGCGGGGAGTCTCGTGGTTGCCCGCGAAGTCTATCGAATTATATCGAACGTAGTTGGTCCCTTCAGTGGAAACGTCCACGAGTGTGCCTTCGGAGCCAGCCTCAGGATCACACGTGTCGGTCTGGTCAACACAGTACCAGGTCTCAAAAACACCTGAGACCGCGTCCGAGGGCGTGAGGGTAACGGAAACAGGACCCTGGATCCAATCAACTGGGGCATCGTTTGTCGTTAAGGGAGGGGCCTTGTCCACATTCACCTGCTCTGAGCTGACCTGCTCCTGGTGGCCGGCAAGATCAGTGGAGTAGAAGCGCACGTAGTTTTCATCCTCTGTGCTCACCTGAAAGGCAGCCGAATATTCGGTGTCGGGGTCGCAGGTTCCTGCCTGGTCCACACAGTAGTAGGTCTTGTCGCAGCCCGAGCCCTGACCGTCGTCGCATGTGAGGGTCACGTCCACGTCAGAGACGTACCATCCGTTGCTTCCGGGGGTGCCGGAAAGGGAGGGCGTGGTCACGGGATTCTGGGTGTCGACTGTTATGGTGCGGACCTCGGTCGAGTTGAAGTTCCCGTAGGTGTCGTCCACCATAACATAATAGTCGTGGCTGCCCTCCAGGAAGGTGTGCTGGATGAGGGTGGAGGAGTCTGAGTAGGGCTGGGTGAGCACAGGGGCAGAATCAACATAGAGGGTTAGGGTGTCGGGGGTGTGGTCGAAGTGGGAGACGTTTATGGTCACGTCAGGGTTGCTCGTTACCGTGCCCGTGGGTGGGGTGGGATCGACGAACTCCACCTGGGGCGGTGTTATATCATTCACGTGGAAGTTCACGTTTTCAGTGGCCGAGCCCTGGGAACTGGTGGCAGTGGCGCTTATGTGGTAGTCGCCCGGAAGCGAAGTGGAATTGAAGGTCGCTTCCCAGAGCCTGGGTCCCGACTGGACGAAGTTGACAATCTCCTGGCCCGCATCGGGAAGGGTCACGGTAGCGTCTACGGTGGGCGGCTGGATGCTGCGCACGACCGCCCTCATCTGGACGCTCTGGCCCTGGCCAAACACCTGGCCCTCTGCGGGGGCGATAAGGTCAATCGAGAGCTTCGCATTGAAGAGTGTGTCCCAGAAGCTGAAGAACCCCTGGAGCGTGGGGTTGAAGCTCTGCGCGCGAACGGGCTGGGCAGAGGATGCTAAGGAGAGTATTAGAATGAAGACCAATAGCGCCGAGCCGACCTTTGGGAGAGCCCTCATATACACACCATCATTTCTTGAATCGGGGTTTTATAAACGTTAACCCTTCGTAACATATTAACTATTAATTAATGGTTAAATTTAAATACTTTACCCCCACAAGAATCTTAATTTAAATCCAAGAACCTATTAATATACAGAGCCTATGGTCAAGGTAAAGCAGGTCATGAGGAAGGATGTAGTGGTGGTGGACCCACACTTCAGGCTGAGCGTCGCGGCCAAGATAATGTTCAACAACAAAGTCGGTTCCGTTGTCGTGGTGGACAGGAAGAAGCCAGTCGGCATAATCACGAGCGAGGACATAGTGTCGCTCGTGGCCAACGGGAAGGACCCGAAAACCGTGAAGGTGAGCGATATGGCGGGAAAGAGGTTCGTGACCACTAGCCCTGAGGAGAACCTTCTCCGCGTGACCAAGACCATGATAAAGGAAGGGATAAAGAGGGTGCCGGTGATCAATCGGGGGAAGCTGGTGGGGATAGTGACGGACAAGGAGATACTCGTCACGACTCCGGAGCTCATAGGGGTTCTTTCCGAGAAGCTGAAGGCAAGGGTGGAGAAGGTGGCGAGCCCGAGCGCGATCATCTCGGGACTGTGCGAGAGCTGCGAGGTCTATTCGGACCAGCTGAGGAACCTGGATGGCAGGTGGCTCTGTGAGGACTGCATGGACTAGTAGGAATACTCGTCCACGAGCGCGCCTTCCCGGTCGTAGAGGAAGGCGGTGTCGCCGTCATCGTTCCAGACGTTCGCGTTGTTTCCCCAGTAAAGGTCTTCCTTTGTACTCTCAAGCGCACCCTTGCGCAAGCGCACCGATGCCCCAGGGAACAGCTCGTATTCCGGGAAGAAGAACTCGTGCCCCTTTTCGTCACTCAGTGTCCAACCGAGCAGTCCGGCCGGGGCATTCCCGAGGTTGGCTATCTCCACGAATTCCTCAAAAGGATCCAAGGAGGCTATCACCACCTCCGCCGATGAGGGAATGGAGCAGGGCAAGGATTCGGGCGGCTTCACGGTTAATGTGCCGCAGCTGTTCTTATCTGAGCACTCCCTCACACTGATTCCTTCCATGCAGGGGCCCCATGGCGAGCAGAACCACTCCTCAAGACATGTGCAGGAAGGCTCGCAGGAGGAGCACTCTCCCTGGTAGCAAACGTTCCGGCAGGAGGCATCGAAGCCGCCAGGACAAGTCCTGACAGAAGGGGCGCATTTAATGCCGTTGCAGGGATCCTCCCCGCCTTCAAGGGGGGGAAGGTCGCCGTGCACCTCCTCGAGGTCGGGCTCCTCGATGAGCATGCCCGTCTGGACGCAACCAGAAGAAGCGGCCACGACAAGCACGAGAAGCGCTGCCGCAAGCTTCATAAATAATCCTTAAAAGGAATAGTTTAAATAAAAAACCATGGGCCCGTAGCTCAGTTGGATAGAGCACTACCCTCCTAAGGTAGGTGTCGGGAGTTCGAATCTCCTCGGGCCCGCTTGTCCACCCATTTTTAAATTTAACAAGCCAAAATCAAGCAATGTTCTTATGCCAAGGATAATCTGCATTGCTTCTGGAAAGGGTGGGGTAGGGAAGACCACGGTTGCTGCGAACCTGGCCTCTGCACTCTCTTCTCTTGGGCATAGCGTCGTGGCGGTGGACGCGAACATAACCACATCCAACCTGGGCATACACCTCGGGATACCACTTTACCCAGTCACGCTTCAGGACGTCCTTAACGGGAAGGCGAGGATGAAGGAAGCGCTCTACTACCACAACTCAGGATTCAGGGTCCTTCCTGCAGACGTTTCGGTGGAGAAGCTGCTCGTCCCCGAATCCAAGGAGCTCATGGACATATTCTATAATATCACTGGAGCGGAATACGTCCTGATAGACACTGCCGCGGCCCTGGGCCCAGAGGCACTGAACACCGTGGAGGCAGCGGACGAGC
>CAZMBQ010000018.1:7961-10147 GCA_964564705.1 uncultured archaeon | reverse complement strand
CCGAAGGTATCTGACAAATTCTAATGTGAGTTTTTTATCATGTTCCTTCTTGATGAGAACATCAATTACCCAATGAATGTGTTTTGGTGTTCTTACTGCTTTATCAGATTCTTTGTATTTCATGAGTATGTCTAAATCAGGATTCTCTCCTCTGCTGCCCTGAAAAATCCCAATTACGGTTCCATCAGACATTGTGATTTCTTTGAAAGACTTTGCTTTTGTCCCCTTTCCGTCCCTCAAAGGGTATTCCATCTAAATATTAAGGTTAAATCAAATAAATAGTGTTTATGGGCGGAAAAATGAACTACGCGAAGGGCAGGAAAGCCATGCAGAGGATGGCTGACGGGAAGGCAAGAGCTTTCGCCCAGAACATTATCACCAAAGACGGGAGGGGAAGATACCCCAATTGCTTCAAGATATTGCCTTATGTGTGGTGTCCGAAGCCTGAAGAGATACCAGAAGACCCTATGAACACCCCACAAACCTGCAAGAACTGTCAGGAGTTCCTGAAGAGCAGGTTTTACTCTGAGCATTTCGCTGAGAAGGCTCAAGAAGAGAAATTAAAGAGATTTCGTGAAGCTGGCATACCAACAGTTATAGAAACCAAAATTTGACCCTTTTCAAACAGAACGCTCACTTTTAAACAAAAGCGGGTTTTTAAACAAAACCACCCGCTTAAAAACTCCGGGTCCTTAGATTAACCATGAAGCACAAGAAGCCCCGGCTCGCTGAGGCTATCGTGACGGTCAGGGAGGACCAGCTGGAGTGGCTGAAGAAGAACCGTTACGACCTCTCCTCCCTCACCCAGGCATACCTGGACGAGTTCATCCGGAGCATCGAGAAGACCAAGAAGGGGATAGTCGTGCCGGCATGGATAAAGGTCGCGAGCAAGGAGACTATACGCGAGAGGGCAAGGAAGAACCCCAGGCTGAAGCGCTTCCTGAAGGACTGAACGGCAGCTAAATCGGGTATCTCTTCAGTTTGCTCATCGCCAGCCTCTCTATCCGCAGCACATTCATCCTGGTCGTCCCGTACTCCTCGGCTATCTGGTCCGCCGACCTAATCAGGCCCTCCTCGGTCAGTCCGTACCTCAGCTCGATTATCCACCTTTCCTTGTTATTTAGCGTCCCAAGCGCACGCATTATCCTCCCGGTGTCGGACCCTTCTGCGCGCTCTCCCCAGACGTCCTTCGCTAACATCTCGTACTGCATTCCAATGCTCCCGACAATTCATTGGAAACCGGTTTTTTAAGTCTTTTTGCGGCGTTTCTCGCCGGGATTCCTGAAGGCATTTTTATCCTCCCAGGACAAAAAATCCTTATGGAGAGGTACGAGTACTGGGGACACGCATCCATGCCGGGAAGGGAATCCCTCGCCCTCGAGGAATGGTTCTTCAGGCGACCTGTCCGGACCGGGAAGCCTATAGTGAGGTTCTTCGACTTCTCCCGTGACGCGGTCGTTCTCGGCTACGGCCAGGCCCCGGACGTCCTCCTCGACTCCGGGACAGACCTGGTCAGGAGGCTTACCGGGGGAAGCCACGTCTTCAACTCCTCGAACGTGATGGCATACACCTTCGCTGTACCTAGGGACGGGAGCTTCAGCGGATACGGGGACATGCGTGCCTACTACGCCGGCAAGGTTTCCGAGGCCTTGAAATCCCTGGGTCTCGAGACCGAGGCGAACAACAGGGAATCCACGATAAGGATAGGCCACGGCATAGTGGCAAGCCACGCGCTTATCTGGGGGGTGGAATCCGCCCTCCTCCACGGGATAATAATGCTCTCCAGGTTCGACCTCTCCGGGGTCGCCCGGAAGGTCTTCCTCCAGACGAGGAAGATAGGCAATTCCCTCTACCCGGAGCTGTCCGCCCTGGGAAACATCCCTGATCTCGAGAGCCTCCTGAGAAAGGAGCCCGCAGTCCTCCGAAGGCTGGTCTCGGCCCGCATCCTCGATCAGGTCACTGGCGGGAAGCACGAGAACAAGGCAGTGGGTTCCGGGGAACTGGGTGAAGCCCTCGCCCTCCAACAGGAGAAGTACGCTGGAGAAGCCTGGGTGAGGAAAAGGGCTCCCCCCTTCTCCCGCGAAGAGGTGGAGGAAGTGCCCGGCGAGCCCCTTGAGGGCCCCCTGAAGGAAAGGCAGGGATACTGCCTGTTCTCCCAGGTCAGGAACAAAGATTTCAAGCGGATG
>CAZMBQ010000018.1:0-7951 GCA_964564705.1 uncultured archaeon | reverse complement strand
TCGATTGAATGGCCAATTATTTCTCAAAACATTAATCACTAAAGAATAGTTAAATATTTAAATAAACAATCCCATTGAACATATGGACAGCGAGACATTGGGAAAGCTTTCTCGCCTGGGACTGCGGATGGTGCAGCTGACGGAATACGGGATATCCAGTGACTACGGATACGGTTATGAACGTTTGGTGGAGATGTCCGGTGAGATAAAAAGCGACATCGGAAACGCCCTCCCGGACATCCCTGACACGAACCACGTGGACGCCCAGGCAGTGCCTGATATGGGCAAGCTGGAGCATTGGCAGAAAAGGGTGGAAGGCATGATAGAGGAGGTAAGGAAAGACTCCCGATACATGAATGCGATCCGCGCATATGATCGGGGCGACCAGGAAGCCCTGGCAGAGCTGATGCCTATTGTTTTCGACGGGGTTTTACTTGAGAGGAGGGGGCGCACCCTCTACCATGGAATCGAACCCTTCGACGTTTCGGCAGCCATTCCCACGGTCTCGGGATACGATAATCCCCAACATTATGCCGAAAGGGCCGAGCGCATACGTAGTGAAGGCATAAAAGCCTCTTTCGGCCTCCATCAGGCCACTGACGAGAATCTCAGGCCGGTATTTTTCGGCTGGAAACCCGGACTCGCCAAGGGGGTGCTTTGTCTGGTGACCAGTCCCTCGAAGCATGATTACACTGTCTTCCACAAAGGCACGTGGAAACACAAGGAGCACCTTGTCTATGCTCCCATGCTTTCCACCCCAATGGAGCTCGGCCTGAAAACCAGCGAATCCCTCCTGAACGAGGACGGCCCGCATTCAGTTGGAATGGAAGAGAAAAACGACCTCCTCAAATACAGGAAAGCGGTCAAGAATGCCCTAAAGGAAAGCGGAATTCCCTTCACGGAGATTGGCTGAGCTGCCCTGTCTCCCGGATCCCTTCTTTGCTGGCAGAAAAGCTCCTTACGGTCTTCTCGAGGCTTCTGGCGAAGTTCAGCTGGTCCCACATGCTCGCGTTCAGGCTTCCGAATACCCAGACCTCGTCGCACTTCCTTATCATCTCGCCCCTGGAATCCTTGGCCTTCCTGAGGTCCTGCTTTATCTTGAAGAAGTCCCCGTGTATGGTGGGGTAGACGGGTACGTATCCCGCCTCCTGGGCGAACTTGGCCGCCCTGAACCTGTACTTGGCACTCTGCTCATTGAATAGCATGTAAGCAGAACCCTTCTTGCACGCTCGGGAAACCATGCTTCATTATTGGGCACGAAAATTCTTAAACCCAATCTCAGCCTTCCACGAGAAGCAGGTCCGGGTCCTCCAGGTATCCCTTCAGGTCGTTCATGAATCGCGCGGCCTCTGCCCCGTCCAGGACCCTGTGGTCGAACGTGAGCGAGAGGGGGAGGACCTTCCTCACCCTCACACTGCCCTCCACCGCGAGGGGCATGTCCTGCATCTTGCCCGTTGCGAGTATCGCGCTCTCTGGGTGGTTGGGTATCGGCGTCGCGAACACACCTCCCAGCGTCCCCACGTTGGTTATGGTGAACGTCCCACCCTTCAGGTCCGCGAGGTCCACCTTCCTGTCCCTCACCTTCTCCGCAAGATCCTGCAGCTCCTTACCGAGCTGGAGTATGCTCTTCTTGTCAGCCCCTTTCACCACAGGAACCAGCAGCCCCCCACCCGAATCCACGGCAATCCCGATGTTGTAGTACTTCTTCAGCAATATCTCCTCTGTCTCCCCGTCCATAGAGGAGTTAAGGTAGGGATGCTTCTTTAGGGCATGGATTACGGCTTTGAACACGAAGGGCATGAACGTGAGGTGCACCCCCGCGGCTTTTGCCTTACCCTTCTCCTTCTCCCTTATGTCCCAGAGCAGCGTGGCGTCGCAGTAGTCCGTGTGCGTCACCAGAGCCTGGACTGAAACCGCCTCGGCCATCTTCCTCGCAGTGGCCTTCCTCACCCCCTTGAGGGGCTCCCTGTCAACGTATCCCCACATGTCGTACTTCTTGGTCACCCTGGCCTTCGCTGCCTCCTTGCCGCCCTTCGCGGCCTTGGCTGCAGAGCGCACGTCCTCCTCGGTGACCCTTCCGCCCTTCCCCGTGCCTTTCACAACTTCGAGTTCAATTCCAAGTTCGCGTGCGAGCCTCCTCACGGCCGGAAGCGCAAGCATGCCGCTCTTTCTTCCTGCCGGACGCGTGGCAGTCTCCTTTACCAGAGATTTGGCAGGCAATTCAGGAGCCTCGATGTCCTCCGGTATCTCCCCGACCACCCCGAAGCTCTCCTTCCTGGTCTCCCCCACAGAGTACTTAGAGCCCTTCTCCGTGGGTGGCGGGGTTTCTTGTGACGGCCTTTCCGGTATGCTGCCTGGCGATTCTCCCGCCTCCCCTATCGTAACAAGAACCTCGCCCACGTGAACGGTGTCCCCTGCCTGGTGGTGCATCTTGAGGACCATACCAGGCCTCGGCGAGGGTATCTCCACGACCGCCTTGTCGGTCTCCATCTCAAGGAGAACCTGGTCCTGCTTGACCTTCTGGCCCTCCCTGACCCTCCACTTGATTATCTCCCCCTCCTCTATCCCTTCCCCAACGTCAGGGAACTTGAAATCGAGAGCCATGCAGACCTGGTAAATTCTTGTCCCCGCGCCTTAAAAAATCCCGCCCACAACAAGGCTTGCCGCAGATTCCCGCCATGAGGAAGTTTTAAATAGGGTCGTCCCAATATATAATTTCCTTGGGCTCATGCTTACCCACACATTCAACAAAAACCTGCATTTCGGCTGGATTTCATGATTCAGTCCGCGTCTCCGGCTTCCAGGCAAAGATTTTTGCCGCCCTGCCGAAGACTTGCGACCGGCGGAATGCCTAGCTGCAGGAACGCAGTCAACGGTGGTTGGGGATTACAGGGTTCACGCCGGACACCCGAATACCGCCGAAGCGAGCCGCCTTTCCCATTGCTTGCTTTCACGGTGCTGTACGAGTGATCATCCACATGCCTGTCCAGGCCCTGTCAATCCCCCCACCCCTTTGATTAGAAAACGGCGCGCAGGATTGTGGGAGTGCTGGCGTAAGGATCCCCGCATCACCCGGGTCTCCGCTGACCCACCTTCCAAAAGCAGACGCCCTGGTTCTGCGCGCCTCCAACACAAAGCGGCAGTTGTCCGCGAGATTCGCGCCTTCGCGGTGTTTCGCGGGGCGTTGCGCATCTTCGGTTTCCCTTTTTTTATGGGAGGGGGGGAGAACGGCTTCCCCAGAACCATCGCGGGCAGGAAGGTGGAGGTGTCGAGGTCTCTTGGCGGAGGAGGATTCTCCGTCAGGTTCCCAGACTACCAGCCCCCCCCGCGGGACCATGGCATGGTTCCAGCTCATCGTTGACCGTGCCTACAACATCGGCTACATGTACGGTTTCCGTGCAGCCCGAGTTAGTCCCGCGGAGGAGCTCAAGCCGCGTTCAGACCTCTTCATCGATTCGGGTTCCATTCCCTGGTGCCCCGAGTCACTGTGAACGGCGGCCCCGAAGCCATGACGTTTTGTGCCCCTTTTGTAGACCCTGTTTTCTAACAACCATACCCAATGGGCCGAGGTGGACAACCCCAAGAGGAGGGGAGCCAAGGCCTAGGGAAGAAGAGAGAAGACTGTCCGCAGAGAAAAGGGGGCGGACAGTCACTTACTTTGTCTATTTAAAGGGATATAAGCCGCGAAGGATCATATCCCTCTTATCGGACAAAACAAGGAGAACCCCAAGGAACCTCCCGGGATTCTCCCCCATAATAGTCTGCACTCCTGCCCTCTTTCTCCCTTAGCCACTCGTAAAGGACGCTCCAGGTGCTGGGGGTGTCAAGCACTACGACCACCTCGATGGCGAACCCCAGGACGGCACCTGAGGGAATCCCCCCCATGAAGGTCTCATTACCAATGACCAGGCTAAACGAGGAAAACACTGCGCCTCCTTCCGGCAGCCCTGATGCTACCAACACAACCTTTGAAAGTCTTCCTGAACGGACTTTCAACCAAATCCAGGTCTGGCTTCCTGCAGAAATTCGTGAGTGATGAGCATGACTGCTTTATGCTTCCGGCCAAAGCTTATATGTGCCGGTAGCCCCTTCTGGGACGCTTCCCAAGGCAGTCCTCGACCCAGTAAAAGACAGTGGAATAGAGGCCCTCCCTGGTCTTCCTCACCACGACCCCCCCCCGTCCCTACCCAGGAGCACCTTTCCATCCAGACGATTCACCTGGTCCCAGCCGTCTACCCGGGCCTCTTCCAGCGTCAGATACTCTTTGAAATCCGGCGCGCGGCCATCCATGCTTATTTTTGCATGCAAGAAACAAATCACTTTCCGCTCAGAACCTCATCAACTTCTCCACAGCATCCAGGACCCTCTGCGCGCTCGGAAGGTAGTGGCTCTCGAGCTTGTAGAGCGGGAATGGCACGTCATAACCCGCCACCCTCTCGGGCGGGGCTTTCAGGCTGAGCAGCGCCTTCTCCCCGAGTGTGGCCACCACCTCTGCACCAAATCCGAGCGTCCTGGGAGCCTCCTCCACCACCATCGCCCGCCCGGTCCTTCTGACAGAATTCACCACGGCCTTCTCGTCCCATGGTGAAAGTGTCCTCAGGTCGATCACCTCGCAGGAGGCCTTCGCCTTTTCCGCTGCCTGCAGGGCAGGCACCATCATGGCGCCCCAGGAGATTATAGTCACGTCATCCCCCTCCCTCATTACACGCGCCTTCCCGAGCTCCACTCTGTCCGGGGCGAGCTCCTCCTTAATCGCCCTGTAAATCCTCTTGGGCTCCAGGAACACTACGGGATCAGGGTCTCTGATGGCCGAAACAAGCAGTCCGTAGGCATCATTCGGCGTGGACGGTATCGCGAGCTTCAGACCCGGAATATGAACGTAACAGCTTTCCATTGACTCCGAGTGGTGCTCGGGAGCGTGCACGCCTCCGGAGTAAGGCGCCCTCAGCACCATGGGACACGTGAACCTCCCCCTGGAGCGGTTCCTCACCCTCGAGACGTGCGAGATTATGTGCTCAAACCCACCAGGGAGGAACCCCGAGAACTGTATCTCAGCCACGGGCTTCAGGCCGTAAACGGCAAGCCCCACACTGGCCCCCACTATGGCAGATTCCGAGAGTGGAGTGTCCAGCACCCTCCCGGGAAACTTCTTGAGCAGACCTTCTGTCGCGCGGAAGACCCCTCCGTCCGCACCCACGTCCTCCCCGAGCAGGACGACGTCCGGGTCCCTCTCCATCTCGTCCGCCAGCGCCCTGTTCACCGCGTTCACTATGTTAGCCATCAGCCCCCAGCTCCCTTCTTCTGCTCCTCCAATCCAGGGGACAGTTTCTCGTACACGAAGTCGAACATGTCCGCCACCTTCGGTTCCGGGATGGCTTCCATCCTCTCCACTACCTTCTCTATCCCCTTCCTGGCCTCTTCCCAGGTTTTTTTCCTCGCGGCCGGGGTCAGAAGCTTCTTATTCAGCATCCACTTCTCAAGCCTCTCTATCGGGTCCTTTCGCCTCCAGGAATCCACCTCCTTCTTGCTCCTGTACCTCGTGGAGTCGTCCGCTGTGGTGTGGTGCTCCACCCTGTACGTGAACGCCTCGATCAGGGTGGGTCCCTTGCCCGAATACGCCCTCTCGAGCGCCTGCTTCGTGGCCGAATACACTGCGAAAACGTCATTCCCGTCCACCCTGATGCCAGGGAAACCGTACGCAACGGCCTTCTGCGCTATGGTGCTGGCAGCGGTCTGCCTCTCGAAAGGAAGCGATATCGCCCACTGGTTGTTCTGGCACAGGAAGACCGCCGGCAGCCTGAACACCCCGGCGAGGTTAAGCCCCTCATGAAAGTCCCCCTTGGAAGTCGCCCCGTCTCCGAAATAAACCAGTGAAGCAGCCCTGTTCCCCTTCAGTCTCATCCCCCACGCGCACCCGACAGCATGCGGTATCTGCGTCCCCACTGGTATGGCGCACGTGAAGTTGTTCACCCCTTCCGGGATCCTCTCCCCGCGCTCGTCCCCTGCCCAGTATGCCATAATGTTCTCCGCAGGCACACCCCGAACGAGGTTCGCCGCGTTCTCCCTGAAGGAAGGGAACATCCAGTCCTTCTTCCCGAGGGCGATCGCGCTCCCTACCTGAGCAGCCTCCTGCCCCCTAAGGCTCGCATACGTTCCCATCCTCCCCTGCCTCTGGAGGACAAGGCACTTCTCGTCAAAGGCGCGCGAAACGACCATCCAGTGGTGCATATCCCTGACAATCGACCCCGTAAGCTTGGGCATCAGCTTGGCGTCAGCCCTCCCCTCCCCATCCAGCACCTGCCTCCAGTGAACCGAAAACTTCCCAAGAACCTTCTCGACCATTGGCAACACTAAACTATTGTCCCTGCCCGGATAAAAAACCCTCCCCCCCCAGGAACGGTTAAAAGCCCGGAGGAACAAGTTAAAGCGTGGACCTCCCGAGGCTGCTGCTCCTGCTGTTCCTGGTGGCAGCGAGCGGCTGCACTACCCAACCCGAAGCCCAGCCCGGGGAAGCGGACAGGCACGCGAGCCTGCCCCCAGGCGCAGTCAAGATGTCACCAAAGACGGATCTCCACCCACCCACACTCCATTCCCAGGAATACGAGCAGCCTACCCCCTTTGATCCGGTGAACACCGCGGGAGCAGAGGACTCCCCCTTCATCCCTGAGGGAAGGCAGGAGATGTACTTCTTCTTCACCCCTGATGCGAGTATCCCTGTGGAGAAACAGCTGCTGGACGGCGTAACGGGCATCTGGATCTCCAGGTTGGAAGGAGGCGAATGGCAGGAGCCGGAAAGGGTCCTACTCCAGGATCCGGGAAGGCTGAGCCTAGACGGCTGTCAGTTCGTACGCGGCAACGAGATGCTTTTCTGCACTGCAAGAGAAGGCTACACTGGTCTCCGCTGGTTCTCAGCGGAATTCCGGGAAGGGAAGTGGGCAGGGTGGGAGGAAAGCGACTTCCCGAAGGAAATGGAGGTAGGCGAGCTCCACATATGGGAGAACGAGCTCTACTACCATTCAGAGAGGCCCGGAAGCGAAGGACTCGACATATGGCTCTCCCGCTGGGACAATGGCTGGTCAGAACCCCGGAACCTGGGGGAGGTTAACTCCCCCGATAGCGAGGGATGGCCCTTCCTCACCCCTGACGGGCAGGAGTTATGGTTCACTCGCCGCCACATGGGAACCCCGGCAGTCTTCCGTTCCAGGCGGGCGGAAGGCGGATGGCAGGAGCCCGAGATGATTGTCAGTCAGTTCGCAGGAGAGCCCACACTCGACAGCCACGGCAACCTCTACTTCGTACACCACTATTACGAGAAAGGCGCCATGCTTGAGGCTGACATTTACGTCGCCTACAGTAAATAGGTAAAAAAACAGAGAAACTCACTTGCCGCACTCGCACGTGGCCTGGATGTCCTCATGCAGGTTCTGGAGGTCCTCCTCGTGCTCGACCTCGTCCTCCATTATCTTCCTCACCATGTTGAAGGTTATCGGGTCGTTCCCGAGCTTCACTTTCTCAAGCATCTTGTGGTACACCTCTATCGCACACTGCTCGCCCTTGATGTTCTGCTCCAGGACCTTCAGAACGTGTGGATCCTTAGGCGCGTCATACCCGCAGCTGCTCTTCTCCCCAAGTTCCTTGGTGTCCAGCAGCGGCGTCCCGCCGAGCTGCACTATCCTGTCCGCGAGCATGTTCGCGTGCTTGAACTCCTCCTCCGCGTGCTCCAGAAGCTCCTTCTCCACTTCCGGCCTCATGGGACCCCTCACTGTCTTGGCCCCAACCCAGTACTGGTAATAAGCGAGCCACTCGTCCGCGAGGGCCCTGTTCAGCATCTCAATGAGCTCCTTCACGTCCATCCCCACGATCTCTCTTCCCTTTGTTCCCATAATTCCACCGTGCTTTATCTTTGAACCCAAACAATATAAATGCATATCCTGCCCAAGGAGCTGGATCT
>CAZMBQ010000017.1:0-10738 GCA_964564705.1 uncultured archaeon | reverse complement strand
ATGCCTCTCACCTGCCTTCCTGCCATAAGAGCCAGGCGCGAGGGCTATGCCACTTTTGCTTTAGCCCCGCTCGGATTCGAACCGAGGTCGCCGGTTTTCTTCCCTCACTGCAGTTTCCTGCTCGGCTCTTTGGAAGCCCAAAGACCGGCATCATTGACCGTTTTCCGGGCCGGAAGGCCCTCTAGACCACGGGGCTTTTTTCCTGCAATGCGTGCAGGTATTAAATTCTTGCCCCGGAGGGAAGAAAAAGCTTCTACACTCTCCCGTTGTCTTCCTTCAGCGCCCTCAGGCCCCTCTTGGTCAGCACGAGGCAGTTCCCGAGGTTCTGCACGCTATCAATAAATCCCTTGTCCCTGAGCCTTCCGACGCTCACGTCCGCCCCATTCACATTCTCCCTCGCCAGGAGGGCCATGAGCTCTGACTTGGTCACAAGATGACGCTTCTCAAGTAGCTCAAGTATTGTTCGCTCGTTGGTGTTCATCATTCAGTCACCTCCCCTTTCACCATTCCCGCCAGCTCCTTCCCGAACTCCTTCGCCTCTTTGGGCCCGCTGGCGGTTATTATGTTCCCGTCTATCGTTATGTCGAGGCCCGTGTAGTTGCAGCCATGCTCCTTGAGATTGGCAATGCTCTCGTCGTCCCCGTACACGGTGGCATTCTTCCCCTCGAGCAGTCCCGCGTTCGCGAGGGTGTTTGGGGAGATGCATATCGCCCCTGTCACCTTCCCGGCTTCGACAAACCTCCTGAGCAGGGAGTGGACGTACTCATCCTCGAAATACGCGGAGGCCCCGCTTCCGCCGACCAGCACCACAGCGTCGAAGTCCTCTGGCCTGGCATCAGCGAGCCTCATGCCGGCGACTGCCTTCTTTCCGAGCATGCCCTTCACTTCGCCTGACCTCCTGGACGCGGTCACGACCTCGAATCCCTCGTCCTGAAAGACCTTCTTGGGCTCAAAATACTCCTCGTCCCTAAAGTTTTCGGGCGCGATTATCATGAGGATTTTGTGCATGCAAACCACTTTAGACTTTAGGACCGCAATAGTATTTAAATATTTGGGTGCAAATTATTAATCTATTGGCAAGCAGTGGTCTGCCGGAGTTGGATATGCCCGTAGTAGGATTAAATTTCACCAGGATAGAAGCGAACAGGAACCCCATAGAGAATTTGAAGGGCGAGATAAACGTGAACTCGACCCCGAAGATAACCGAGGTAAAGGAAGCCGCGCTCCAGAACGTCGGGCAGAAGGCCCTTTCCCTGGAGTTCGAGTTCCTGACTACGTACGAGCCCAAGATAGGCAGCATAAAGCTGGAGGGTGGGATGCTCTTCGTCACGGACAAGCACAAGGAAGTGCTCGAGAAGTGGGGAAAGGACAAGGCCCTTCCGGATGACGCTTCTGTCGAGGTTCTGAACCACCTGTTCAGGAGGTGCCTCCTCAAGATGGCCAACCTCGCGGAGGATCTGCAGCTCCCTCCCCCGCTGCAGATGCCCAGGGTAAAGGCCGGGGACTAGAGCACCGAGCCCAATATTATGACGTAAGCCACCACAGCCACTACCAGGAACAGTATTATAAGCTTCACCGCCCCGCCGAACAGGAACTTAGCCACGAAGAACCCCACTGCCCCTATTATGACGACCGAAAGCCCGAAGCCGAGCGGGCCCCCGACCTCTGAAACGATCCCCAAACTCGCAAGCAGGTCCCCGAAAAGCGAGAATATCTTACCCATCGCAGAAACAGTGCTCGAAAAAAGCGTGGAAAGCATCTCAAGTATGATTCCCAGAGGAGAGTCCATGCTATCCACCTCCGAGGAACCCGTGCAGGCCCTTCTGCTTCTTCCCTTCCTGGAACTGCTCCAGCTTCCTGATGTGGCTCTCTATCCTCTCCCTCGAGAACCCCCTCTCGCCTGCAAGGAAGTCCAGCAGCTCCCCTGTGCGAAGCTTCTGCTTCCTCACCCCCACGTCCTTGACGGGCGGGTCCCTGAAGAACTCCAGTATCTCCTCCCATGGGTTCTCGTGCTCCCACTTCAGCCCGCGGAACGCCTCCTCGGGCGAGGGCTTCTCCTTCACGAGCTTGAGCGCCCTCTTGGGCCCCACCCCGCTCACCCCCCCGGGGTTGTAGTCCGTACCCACCAGTATTCCCAGAACCCTCAGCTGCTCCTGGCTTATCCCAAGATTCTTCAGCACGTCCTCCAGCTCGACCAGCTCGGGTTTCACGTCAACGTACTTCTCCTTTCTCGGGACCTTCCTCCTCCCGCTCACGGTCACGTTCCTCACCATCCTCTCTGCCCCGAACAGGAGGGAGTCCCAGTCCTGGGAGCCCACTGCCCAGGCCTGCCCCTTCTTGAGCATGTGCGTTGCCTGGGCCTCCCCTTCCGAGGGGGCCTGCACCCAAGATATGCCCATGTAGCCGAGCAGATCCTTGGACTCCTCTGCCATCGCCTCTGTCAGGCGCACCGCCCCCTGGGAATAGAGCCTGACCTTCTCTGCATCACCTTCCTTCACCGCCTGCTTCCACATGGCCTCGGACCTCTTCCGTATCTTCAGCCTCTCCTCGATGGTCCGCTGCTTGAACTCGGGTGGCTTCCCGTCAAAGACGAACACGGGCGTCACCCCTGCCTCGAGCATCCTGGAGGTCCGGTAGAAGAGGCCCGAGAGGTGTGAGGTCACCCTTCCCTTGAAGTCCCTCAGTGGCTCCCCGGTGAAGCGGTCCCTGATTATGGAGAGGAACTGGTAGAGCGTGTTGTACGCGTCTATCGCTATCGTCTTCCCTCCAAGTTCCTGGAGCCCGGTCTCCCTTCCGCTGACCAGACCCGAAAGTGAAACGCCCATGGAAACTATTTCTTCCCGCGGTCTTATATTCATTGCCCGCTGGCCCTGGACATCAGCCCTTCAACCCTGGAAAGCGCCTCTTCCAGGACCTCGGGCGTCGGGAGGAAGACCAGCCTGAAGTACTTTGCCCCGAGTTCTGAGGAGAAACCCGAGCCGGGCACGGTGACGACGCCTTCCTTCAGCAGGGCCCTGCAGAACTCCCAGTCGTTCTTCCAGGGGCCCTCGACCCGCGGGAAGGCGTAGAATGCGCCCCTTGGCTTCGCGAGCTCAAGCCCCGGGATACCCCGTATCCTCTTCTCCACCAGGTCCCTCCTCTTCCTCAGGGCACTCTTGAAATCCTCTATGTGGCCCTTGGGACCGTTGAGCGCCGCAAGGGCTCCTTTCTGCATCTCCCAGTTAACCGAAAGCCGCTGGTTGCACAGCCTCATGACAGCGTCCTTCAGATTATCGAAGCCCTCCCCGTGGAACGCGAGCCAGCCCACCCTTGCCCCAGGGTAGATGAAGTTCTTGGAGAGTGAGTTCCCGACTATCAGGGGCACGTCCTTGTGCATCTTCCTTATGTCCGGATATTCACCGTCGAAGACCAGCATGTCATACGCGTTATCCGAGATTATGGGCAGGCCATACTCCCCCGCAATGTCAACCACCTCCTGGACCTTGCTCCTCGGATAGACGGCCCCCGTGGGGTTGTTCGGGTTTATCATCACTATCCCCACTGTCCTGTCGTTTACCTTCCTCCTCAGGTCGTCCGTGTCAGGCTCGTTCACGCACCCGTAGAACGCCTCCCCGCCATACGAGAGGCGGGTCTTGGTTATGTAGAGCGGGTAGGTGGGAGAGGGAAGGAGGATGTTGTGCCCCGGATCGAGCATGGCCTGGTAGAGGAAGTCTATCCCCTCGCTCATCCCCGAGGTGATGAATATGTCCTCCCCGGAGACACCCTCACTCTTCGCGGCCGCCTCCACCAGTTCCGGATCCCCCCTGGAGGGGCAGTAGCCTGAAAGGTTCTGGCCGAGCGCCTCCCTGGCAGCGTCCAGGACGTGCTGGGGCGGCTTGAAGCCGAAAGGCGCGGGATCCCCTATGTTCAGGTATGTCATCCTGGTCCCCTGCTTCTCCAGCCTCTTGGCTTCCAGGACTATGTCCCTTATCGCATAGGAGACGAGGCCGCTCCTCACAGAGACCCTCACGTCCGTGGCCATAAGTATCATTATTCGCCGGAAAAGGATATAAAACCTGCCTTGGCATTACGTCAATGGTCCAAATTCTTCCGGGAGGTGTTGGAAGTCTCCGGCAAGGGGTTCATCCGATATTCTATTCAGAAGCTCCCCGTATTTTCGAGGGGTTCCCTTTGATGAATTGGAAGCCTCCCTCCATGCGGTTTTTTTTTTTGCGTTTTGCGCTGCTTCCTTTGGCAGGCCCCTGCCTGGAATAGTATTTTTAAGCGCGCTTTCCAATACTGATGCATGACAGGCTGGGCTTTCGCTGTTGCGGTGGTGGTGGGCATCCTGGCAGTGGGATTCACGCTCTTCCAGGGCTACCAACCTCCGGAGCAAGCGTGTGGAGTGGAGAACTGCCACGGCCTCCAGGTACTCTGCGGCCCTGATCCGGTAGAGGTGTGCACAGAAGAGTATGCCCTTGGGGACGGCTGCAGGCCCCTCGCGAACTGCCAGATTGTCAGCGGCTCCTGCCAGCTAGTCGACCTGGGCGGCTTTGAGAAGTGTAGGAACTGTGTGGAGAGCTGCCTCCTCCTGGACGACCCCATCCTCGCGTTCGACTGCGAGAGGACGTGTGTCGGAATGCACCGTTAGACGTCCATGTCAAATTCCGTGCTTGACACTCAAAACAAAAGAATTTATATTTACACCCCAAATTCAACAATAAAGGAGATCGTTGAAAGATATTATGGATATGGCATGGTCTGATGAGAGATCAGGGATGTTCGTGACGAACGTGGGTCTGGTCACAAGCACCGGCCCGCATGGGGACAACGTAATGTCAGCGGAGTGGACGCACCACCTCTCATACAGCCCCGGGCTTGTCGGGGTCTCAGTCGGGCTGAAGAAGGCCACGCTCGAGAATGTCCGTGAGACACGGGAATTCGGGGTGAGTATTGCCTCTTCTGAGCAGGCCACGCTCGCGAGCATCGCAGGCGGTTGGAGCGGCAGGGATGTGGACAAGATAGGCGCCCTCAAGGAGTTGGGCTTCGGGTTCGAAAAGGCCTCCAAGATAAAAGCTCTCCTAGTGGAAGGGGCAGTCTTCAAGATGGAGTGCAGGCTGATCAAGGAAGTGCCTGTCGGGGACCACATCCTCCTATTGGGCGAGGTCCTGGAAGCCTCCCAGCCCTCAGGGAAGGTGGTGCTGGCCTATCACAAGAGGCGGTACGGGACCGTTGAATTCAGCGTTCCAAAGCCTACCGAAGAGGAGAGGGAAAGGCAGAAGCGGGTCCTGGAGAAGTTCAGGAAAAAATGAAAGGAAGCGTCAGAGAGAGTCGACCATTCCCGCGAGCTTCCTGTCCTTCTCTGTCACCTTTCCTTCCGAATGTGTGACCAAGCTCACCCTCACCTTCCCGTAGCTGATCCAGATGTCCGGGTGGTGGTCCTCCTTCTCCGATAGTGCGGCTACACTATTCGCGAACTCCATTGCAGCGGCGAAGTCCCTGAACCCAAACTCTTTCTCCAGCTTCCCCCCCTTCTCCTTCCAGTCCATCATACCACACTCAACTGTCAGCTACCCCCTGCGAGAGCAGCCTGTCCATCATGTCCTGCAGCCTCCTCGTGTCATGCACGGTCGCATGCTTAAAGATGTTCCTGTGTCTGCTCTTCTTGTGCGCAATCATCTTCCTCTTGACCTCTTCAGCGGTCTCGCCCTCTGCCACGAACGTGCACAGCGTCCCTGTTATGGTGCTGCACCTGAGATGCTTCATATTATCACATGCCCCGGAGCCTAACCCGCCCCCAGCCCGAGAAGCCTGTCCATCCTCTCCTCGAGCATCCTCATGTGCTCGGGGGGTGCATGACGCATGAGGCGGCCGTGGTGATCAGTCTTCCCGTGAATTATCAGCTTCTTCTTCACTTCCTTCTCGTCCTTCCCGTAAGCCACGTATCCGCAAAGAGTGCCTGTCACGTGGCTGCATTTAAGGTTCTTCATGTTGTCCATCTCCTCAAATTACATTGGGGATTGGGTTCTTATGCTTGGCGTTTAACGGTCAAGGCCGGGGTTTAACCTGGGCTTGGTTGGCGTGGGAGGGCAAGCATGGGGCCGGCAGGTATAATGTGTCATATTCTCAACAGGATCTGCTTTACTGGCAGAAAAGGCCCTTGGAAGGCCGTATAACACCGCAATATCCCTTTATATCCGGGCTCAGCCAAATTATTTGCATGGCCAAGAAGAAATCTCTTCTTGAGCAGATTTCCGACCTGTTCGGAAAGGCTTCCAAACTCCTCAAGGGCCCGCACAAGGTCGCGAGCGGGGCGCTCGTGGCCGCTGCGCTCGGCGGGCTCCTGAAGCTCACTGAAGTGACGAAAACGTTCCCGCCTCCGGCTGACATAGTGGGCAACGTCGTGATATTCTTCGCTGTCCTGCTTTTCGTGGCAGATATAACCAAGGGCGGTCTGTACGACTGAGGGATTTAAATACCTTTCTCCCAATACATACCCATGGTCAACAAGCAGTATGTGGACGGACTCCGCCTGAAACCGGGAGCCCCGCTAAAACTCGATCTCCTTCCGCAGGGAGACGGAGAAGTCTGCTTTTATCTCGGCCACAATGAACACGCCCTGCAGGGATGCTACGGCGTGAGGAACGGCAGGTTTCTGGAGACAGGACCCTATCCGCTCGAATCAATCACCCGGATAAGTGTGCAGGTGGACGCCGAGGAGCAAGAAAGCGCGATTGCGAGTATACGCGAAGGTATCAGGGAATGCACGAGCGAAATGGAATGTATTGAGCATGAGCTGAGCGGACGATACGATTAATAAGCCAATGCCCAAGAATGAGGAATGAACCTCCTGCACCTTCTGCCGCACTTGAGGAAACGCAAGCCTTTGAAGAGGATGCTCTTCCTCGACAGATTCGTACTTTTCGTGGCAGTGGTCTATCCCTTCTTGACCATCCCCCAGATACTTGAGATCTGGGTCTCGGGCAATGTCCAGGGCGTCTCCCTCTTCACATGGTCCTCCTTCCTCGTCCTCCAGTCCGTCCTCCTGGTTTACGGAATAGTGCACAGGGACGTTAAGCTCAGCATAATGTGATCCCTCTGGGTCTTCATGTACGCCCTGGTGGTGCTCGGTCTGCTGCTCACATGATTCAGACGTGCTCCCAGACGTCCACGTCTCCCCCGCTCTCCACGCCGTACACACCCTTCGCTGCCTTCAGTATGACCTCTGCCACCTTCTCGGGCGGGGTCCCGCGGAAGTTGGTCATCCTCGTCATTGTGGAGCCCGGGTTCACCGAATACACCTTGAAGGGCGCCTCCTTGGCGAGAGCCTGGGTGAAGCCGCGGACGCCGAACTTGGTCGCGCAGTAGGTGGTGAGCGTGGCGTATCCGGTCTTCCCTGCCCCGCTCGAGACGTTTACCACAGCCTCCCTCACGTGCGGATAGGCTGCCCTCGTCATCTTGACCAGGCCCTCCAGGTTCACCCTTGCCTGCAGCCCGATCTCCTCCATGCTCTGCTCCTCCAGGGGCTTCCACGCGATGACCCCTGCGTTGTTCACGAGCACGTCCAGTCCCCCGAACCTCTCCGCCGCCTTCTCCACGGCCTCTTGGATGCTCCCGTCGTCCGTGACGTCCAGCCTCGTGACGAGCACGTCCGCCGCCCCCAGCTCCCTGCACTTCCGGCCGGCTTCCTCTGCCTCCTTCCTGTGTTCCAGGTAAGTCAGCCCCACCTTAGCGCCCTCCCTCGCGAATGCAAGGGCGGTCTCCCTCCCTATCCCGAGCGAGGCCCCCGTTATCAGCACACTCTTCCCCTTCATGCCTTCCCTCCCATCAGCTTCAGAACCGCGAACAGCGCCTTGGGAGGCGGGTCGCTCTTCCCCTGGTAGACCGTGTCCTTTATGCTGAGAATCTCGAAGCGCTTCCCGAATATCCCCTTTATGTCTTTAGGGGAGAACCGGTGCGGCCTCTTTCCGGGAGGCTCCTTCACTGAGAATGTCTTGAGGAAAAGCATCCCTCCCTCGTGCAGCAACGAAGCCACAGTGGAAACGTAATTCCTCCTCTCTTCCAGAGGGATTGTATGGAATGTCCCGCGGTCGAACACGAAATCGAACCTCTCCCTTAGCTTCGTGTACAGGACGTTGTCCTGGAGGAAGCGCACGCTCTTTGAAAGCTTGCTAGCCTTCCTCACTGCGGTCTCGGAGATGTCCGTCCCGGTCACCCCGAAGCCCTTCTTGGATAGGGCCACTGCCTGCGTGCCCGGACCCGTCCCAATGTCCAGGAATCTCCCTCCCATTATCCCGAACTCCTCGAGGGCCTCCCGGAGGTCAGGATCCAGTCTCTCAAAGAACCACGGCATTTTCCTGGCGTCCGTTTCCCTGTAAAATATCTCCCAATCATCCATCACAATCACCCAAGCACCCGGAAAACGAACACGAGGTAGTATACCGAGATAACGAGCATTATGGCGCCCGCTCCCCTGTTTATCACTCCCTTGTGCCTGACCAGGAACCCTATCACGGCCCGACTCATGGACTGGGAAACGAGCGAGAACGCCAGCATCGGGAACGCAGCCGCAGCCAGAACGATCTTCGCTTGCATTCCCATACCAAACACTTCCGATCTTCCTTCCGGAGCTTATAAGTGCGGCCAGCGCCTCATGCGCCGATCCCGAGCACGGCCCTGAGCGCCGCCTCGTCAAACCCCACTATGAACTTCCCGTCCACCTTTACGGCAGGCATGCCCATCTGCCCGGTATTCTCGACCATATCCTTTGCCGCGGCCTCATCCTTTGCCACGTTAGCTTCCTCAAAATCCACCTGCGGGACGGAGGAAGCCAGTCGCACGCACCAGGGGCACGCCTGCGTGGCGTAGACCTTCGCTTCCACGCGGTCACCCCTTCGACTCCCTGAAATTCTCCTCGACCTTGTCCCAGTCTATCACGCTGAAGAAGGCCTCTATGTAATCGGGCCTCCTGTTCTGGTACTTGAGGTAGTACGCATGCTCCCAGACGTCCAGTCCGAGAACCGGCTTGAGCGCCTTTGAGATGGGCGAGTCCTGGTTCTTCGTGAGCGCAATCCCGAGCTTCCCGTTGTCAATCACGAGCCATACCCAACCGCTCCCGAACAACCCCGCGGCCTTGGCAGAGAACTCCTTCTTGAACTCATCAAAGGAGCCGAACCTCTCTTTTATAGCCTCCAGCACGCTCCCCCTGGGCTCCACGCCCTTCCTGAGGGTGGGCCAGAAGAACGAGTGGTTCCAGTGCCCGCCGCCATGGTTCCTCACCGCCTCCCTGACGTCTTCAGGAACCTTGTCCAGTTGCCTGAGCAACTCCTCAAGACTCTTCTCCCCGAGCTCAGGGTGCTTCTCGAGGGCGGCGTTCAGCTTGTCCACATAGGCCTTGTGGTGTTTCCCGTGGTGGATTTCCATTGTCTTCGAATCTATGAACGGCTCCAGTGCGCCATGCCCGTAAGGCAGTTTCGGCAGTTCGTGCATGTGAATCACCTCCTATCTTTCACTCGCGGTTGATGCGACCCATTAAGGGTTTCTTTTTTATATTAATGCTGTAATATAAGTAAGTAATATTTAATTGTTAAATAAATTACTTTAACTTAAACACAACATTTAAAAACCACAACCCCAAGTTTTTCCCATGAAACCACACGTTTTAGTGGCAGCGGCAGGGGAGGACATGGACACGTCCTTCCAGGTCATGCGCGCCATCCCGGTGGAGAAGATGGTCATGATAACCAGCGAGAAGGACAGGAAGGCGGTCAAGGAGTTCGAGAAGGACCTCCATCGGTTCAGGGTCCCTGTCCAGATAGTCGGGGTGAGGGACTACTCGATAAACGAGATGTTCGGGATCCTGAAGAGGGTCAAGGAGGCTGAGAAAGGGAAGGACATAATAATGAACGTCGCCTCGGGCAGCAAGCTGACCTCCTGCGTCACGCTTTCCGCCGCCTTCGTGAACGGCATCAAGGCAGTTGGTGTGATGGGGGACGAGATGGTCTCCTTCCCGATAATGAAGTTCTCCTACTACAAGGCCCTGTCCGACCAGAAGCTCAGGATACTCCAGCACCTCCATGACAACACAGAGTGCTGCGCCTCGCTCGAGGAGTTGAGCAGGAGGGTGAAGATGTCCCTGCCCCTGATAAGCTACCACATGAACGGGAACCAGAAGGTCGAGGGACTCGAGAAGATGGGCCTGGTGGAGCTGGTCGGGAAGGGCAAGAGGATTTCGGTCAGGATGAGCTCCCTCGGGAAGATGCTCATGGCAGGCTACCTGTAGCGCATCCACTCGGAACGCCTCTGCTCCTGCTTCAGTCCCTTGGAAGCGGCATAACTTAGCGACTCCTTCCAGTCAAGCGGCCTTATGACAGCCTCCCCCTTTCGCCGCTCGATCGTGTCCAGCAGCTTCAGCCTCCCCTCCCCGTCCACGCGGACCCCGAAGTCCGCCTTCCCGCGGTACACGCGCACCTTACCACTGTACTCGCTCATGCCCAAGTCACCTCCACCTCGTCAGTCCTCAGTCTCGGGTTTGTCCTGGGAGTTTTTGTTGTTTTCCCCGAAAGCAGCCCTGCCCACGCGATCATCGCGCCGTTGTCACCCGCGTATCCCGCGGGGCACTCCTTGAATGCGGCGCCCCTCTCCCTGCACATTATGCCGAGCATCTCCCGCAGCCTGGCATTCGCAGCCACGCCGCCCGTCAGCGCGAGCTCCTCCTTCCCCGTGTGCGCCATCGCCCTCTCGGCCACCTCAGCGAGCA
>CAZMBQ010000016.1:0-10772 GCA_964564705.1 uncultured archaeon | reverse complement strand
GCAGAGGACGGCATAGTGGAACCCGAGACGCCTGTTGAAGGGGACTCGGTTCTCCTGGGTAAGGTCTCCCCGCTGAGGTTCCTCACCACAGAGGAGTTCGCTTCGGATATCGAGAACAGGCGCGAAGCCTCCGTGACAGTGAGGCATGGGGAGATGGGCGTTGTAGACTCGATATTCATAACAGAGACCACTGACGCCGATCACTCATTCAAGATGAGGATAAGGGACGAGAGGATACCCGAGATAGGGGACAAGTTCGCCTCCAGGCACGGCCAGAAGGGCGTGGTCGGCCTCCTGGTGGACCAGCAGGACATGCCCTTCACCTCCCATGGCGTGACCCCTGACGTGATATTCAACCCCCACTCCATCCCCTCCAGGATGACCATAGGCCAGCTACTCGAGATCCTGGCAGGCAAGGCAGGCGCACTTTCCGGCCAGCTGATGGACGCTTCCGCGTTCTCCCATGTCAAGGACGATGAGATAAGGGCCATGATGAGGAAGGTGGGATTCAGGGACGACGGCAAGGAGGTCATGTACGACGGCAGGACGGGCAAGGTCTTCGAGGTAATGATATTCACGGGCATATCTTTCTACATGAAGCTCGACCACATGATAAAGGACAAGATACATGCGCGATCGCGCGGTCCTGTCACTCTCCTCACGAAGCAGCCCACCGAGGGCAGGGCAAAGCGCGGCGGACTCAGGATAGGGGAGATGGAGCAGCAGTGCCTGGTAGCCCACGGCGCGGTCCTCACGCTGAAGGAGAGGTTCGATTCTGACAAGACCTTCATCCCGATATGCTCGAAGTGCGGCCTGATAGCCACGCACGACGTCACCAAGAATCGGACCTACTGCAACATTTGCAGGGACTCCCAGATTCACTGGGTCGAGACATCCTACGCGTTCAAGCTGACCACTGACGAGCTCAAGTCAATAGGCATATACCCCAAGATAGGGGTGGAGGAGATTTAAGAGGCGGTTGTATGGTCTCAAGGATAAAGGAAGTGGGTTTTGGGCTGCTCTCGCCCATGATGGTGAAGTCCATGGCAAAGGTCAGGGTCGTGGTATCGGACCTTTACGACCCTGACGGCTTCCCAGTGGAGGGCGGCGCAATGGACCCGAGGATGGGCGTGATAGACCCCGGTCTGCAGTGCAGGACCTGTGGGGGTGGCATAGGCGACTGCCCCGGCCACTTCGGATACCTTGAGCTCGCCAAGCCAATAATCCACGTCCTCTACACCAAGACAATATACCAGATACTCAGGTTCACCTGCAGGAAGTGCAGCAGGATAATGGTGAAGGAGCCGTTCCCCAATTTCTTTGACAGGATAATGCTCCCTCCCCAGAAGTGCCCCCACTGCAAGGCAAAGCAGAGGAAGATAATGTTCGTGAAGCCCTACACCTATTACGAGGACAAGAAGGAGCTCACCTCCTTCATGATAAGGGAGAGGTTCGAGCAGATACCCGACAGGGACCTGAAATCCGTATCCTTCCAGGGCGGCAGGCCCGAGTGGCTCATCATCACCCTTTTCCCCGTCCCCCCGGTGACCACGAGGCCGTCCATAACCCTCGAGGGCGGGGAGCGCTCGGAGGACGACCTCACCCACAAACTCGTGGACATAGTCAGGATAAACCAGTCTCTCAAGGAGAACATCGACATAGGCGCCCCGGAGTTCATAATAAACGACCTCTGGGAGCTGGTCCAGTACCACATATCCACATACTTCGACAACGAGCTCACCGGCACGCCACTGGCAAGGCACCGCTCGGGAAGGAGCCTGAAGGGGATGATGCAACGACTCAAGACAAAAGAAGGCCGTATAAGGGGCAACCTCCTCGGGAAGAGGGTCAACTTCTCCGCGAGGACGGTCATCTCCCCGGATCCTAAACTCTCGATAAACGAGGTCGGGGTGCCCGAGGTTGTGGCAGGGGAGCTCACTGTCCCCCTCAACATAACCCCCCTAAATCTCAAGTACGCCAAGTCCATGCTCAGCCAGGACAGGGTCAATTACGTGATCCGGCCGGACGGGAGGAGACTCAAGATAACTTCCGAGAACAAGAAGGACGTGATGGACACGATAGACGACGGCTGGGTGATAGAAAGGCAGCTCCAGAACGAGGACATAGTACTCTTCAACAGGCAGCCCTCCCTCCACAAGGTCTCCATAATGGCCCACAGGGTGAGAATCATGCCCCACAAGTCCTTCAGGATAAATCCCTCGGTCTGCTTCCCGTACAACGCCGACTTCGACGGGGACGAAATGAACCTCCACGTCCCACAGACAGAGGAGGCCCGGTCCGAGGCTTCCCTCCTGATGGAGGTCAAGGACAACGTGATATCCCCAAAATTCGGCGGTCCAGTAATAGGCCTGATACTCGACCAGATCTCCGGCATATACCTCCTCACGGGCAGGGACGTCTCCATGTCCAAGGAGGAGGCCGCCCAGCTCCTCGCCTCCGCGGGCATAGATGCGGACCTCCCCGGCAAAGACACACTCACCGGCAAGGAGGTGTTTTCGCTCCTCCTCCCGAAGGAGATCAGTATGGACTTCGAGACGAGCCACGGGAAGGCATTCGACTACCCCAAGGAGAAGAAGATCGAGGAGGATCTTTGGGTCGTGATAAAGAACGGCGTCCTCGAGCACGGGAGGATAGACAAGGCCGCGATGGGAGCGGAGAAGGGCAGGCTTTTCAGGAAGCTCCAGACCATCCTGGACAGCGACCGAATGAAGGGGTTCATCGACAGTTCCGGAAGGCTGGGAGTGGCTTACATAATGAAGAGGGGTTTCACTCTCGGCATATCCGACCTGGACATTCCAAAAACAGCCCAGAAGACAATAGCCGAGGAGGTGGAGAAGTCCAGGGCAGAGTCCCACGAGTTGATCAGGAAGTTCGAGAAGAAAGAAATAAGAGTCCTGCCAGGCATGACCCCCACAGAATCCCTCGAGACACAGATACTCAACACCCTCTCCAATGGCGTGAGCAGGGTGAGTGAGATAGTGAAAGATAACATCGTCGGCAACGACATTATAGAGATGTCCCGCTCCGGCTCGAAGGGCTCCCTGATAAACATGACCCAGATGGCCGCGGTTGTCGGCCAGGAGACCATATTGGGCAAGCGCATAAAGCGCGGTTACCTGGATCGCACCCTTTCCCATTTTCCCCCAGGGGACCTTTCCCCAATTTCCCACGGTTTCGTGACCCGCGGCTTCAAGCAAGGACTCGCCCCCTACGAGCTTTTCTGGAACATAATGAACGGCCGCGAGGGGCTTATGGACAAGTCCCTCAGGACAAGGAAGTCCGGCTACATGCAGAGGAGACTCGTGAACGCCCTCCAGGATCTCAAGGTTCACGAGGACCGCACGATAAGGAACTCGGACGGCGAGATAATACAGTTCATCGCAGGTGAGGACGGGGTAGACCCTTCCAAGTCCTACTGGGGAAGGATAAGCACCGCGGAGGTGGTGATGTGAATCCGGAAATGCTGAAGGGTTTCCCACCCAGGATGCAGGAGGAGATAATCAATTACATCGAGAAGAACAGGCTCCCCGAAGGCAAGCAAGCCGAGCTGGTCGAGAAGCTCGGCACGATATACAGGAACGCATTCTATTCCCCTGAGGAGCCAGTGGGCGTGATAACCGCACAGTCCCTTTCCGAGCCGGCCACCCAGATGACGATGCGTACCTACCATTTCGCAGGCACCGCCGGCATACAGGTCACCCTCGGCCTCCCGAGGATGCTCGAGATATTCGACGCCAGGAAGGAGCCCAAGACCCCCACAATGAAGGTGTTCATACTCAAGGACCATCAGTCCATCGAGAACGTCAAGCGCATAGCGAAGAGTATAAAGGAAGTCAGGTTCAAGGACATAGTCCTCTCCACGCTGATAGACATGTCCGAAGCGGTCGTGAAGTGCAGGCTCGACATCCCCAAGCTCGGGTCCATGGAGGTCGACCCCAAGAAGCTCCCCAAAAAGATAAAAATAAGGAACACCACCGCTGCCCTGGAGGGCGACTTCCTCGTTCTCAGGCCCAAGAAGAAAGACATCTCGATCCTCCACAAGCTGAAGTACACCCTACTTGAGAGCCATGTCAAGGGAATCAAGGGCATAACCCAGGTGATAGTCTCGAAGGAGGACGGGGAGTGGGTGATAAACACGCTCGGCTCCAACCTCAAGAAGGTCTTCGACATCCCCGGCATAGACTATGCCCGCACAACAACGAACAATGTTTTCGAGGTTTGTGAGGCCCTCGGGATAGAGGCCGCGAGGGAGGCAATAGTTCAGCAGGCTGCCTACACAATGGACGAGCAGGGACTCGTGGTGGACATTCGCTATATCCTGCTCCTCGCGGACCTCATGACCGCGAACGGCCAGATACGTGCAATAGGCCGGTACGGGATCTCGGGCCAGAAAGCTTCCCCTCTGGTGCGGGCGAGCTTCGAGGAAACCAAGAAGCACCTCACAACAGCCGCGATAAAGGGGGAAAATGACCCCCTGCTTGGAACCATAGAGAACATAATGCTCAACCAGATTGCCCCGATAGGCACAGGCTCCTACATCCTGATCGGAAGGATACCCGACAACAGGCCAGCAAAGAAGCCGTTAAGAAAGAAGAAATGACAGGGCGGAAAATCCCGCCCATGTGACCCAAAAAGTCTCAGCATCCACAGCCTTCTCCGCCGTTCATGCTCTTCACCTCCATTCCCCAGTTACCTGGGAGGCTTAAATACCTCCCGTTTAACGGTTAAAAAAATACCCTTTACGCAACCTCGCAACCCCGAAACAAAGGCTTTTAACCTTTTAAACCTAAAAAAAGAGATACTGTACTTATGAAGAAGGAAGTCCGGGTCCCCGAAGGGATAAAGGCAGAGAAGAAAGGAAGCGCCCTCTCAGTCATGGGGCCGAAAGGGACTCTCGAGCGAGAGTTCAGCTCGCCTGGGATAGCCTGGAAGCTTGAAGAGAGCACGATAACACTCGAGTCCAGGAACGACAGGAGGAGAAACCTCGCCCTCCTGGGAACCTTCGCCGCCCACATGAGGAACATGATGCTCGGCACCGACAAGGGCTTTGAGGCAAGGCTCAAGGCGGTCTATTCCCACTTCCCCATGAAGATAAAGGTCGAGGGCAATGAACTGCTGATACAGAACTTCATGGGCGAGCGCACCACAAGGAAGGCCGCGATAAGCGAGGGCGTGAGGGTTGACGTCAAGAAGGACGACATCGTGGTTTCAGGGGCAGACAGGGAATCTGTCGGCCAGACAGCGGGCCGGATAGAAAAGGCAGCCAAGGTGAGCGGCTTTGACAGGAGGGTATTCCAGGACGGTATCCACCTGACAATGAAGTCCAGGCCCCAGGAGGGATGATTATGGATTTGGTAAAACTCAGGAGGAAGTCGAAGCGGAAGAAGCCCGCCTTCAGGAGGCAGGAGCATTCAAAACACCCCCGCCTCAAGGACAATTGGGCAAAGCCCCGCGGGAAGCACTCAAAGCTCCGGATGGGCGAGAAGGCCAGGGGAAAGAAACCATCCACCGGATTCGGCTCTCCGAAAAAGGTGAGGGGCGCGGACAGAAGCGGGAGGCTCCCTGTCCTGATACACGGCCCCTCCCAACTCTCCGAAAGGCTGAAGGACAATTCGGTCATAATCGCGTCCACTGTGGGCGGGAGGAAGAGGAAGGAGATAAAGGAAAGGGCGATGCAGCTCGGAATAAAAATCTCCAATGCCCGCTCCCCACTGGTCGCGGGAAGAAAGTGAAGGTATTTAAATGTGATGCTCCCATATATTAACCATTCTGGTTTGTCGGGTGTTTCTATGTTGTTTCACGATAAGTGTCCGCTCTGCGGAACCCCTGGAAAGGAATGGAGCAGGAAGGACGAGATTTTCCAGTGCCCGAACTGCTCATCCATATTCTCCAAGTTCGGCCTCCTTGTGGAGAGCCAGCGGGAGGAAGACCTTCACGAGTTCTGGTCCTGAACTTCAGTCGCGGCCGGGCCTCCAGAAATGCTTCTCCAGGTTCACCTTCCCGTCCAGGACTTCCACGTCTTCTCCGAGAAGCAGGCTCAACTTCTTCCTGCCCCCGTATCCGCCGGCCCTCCCGTCCGAGCGCACGACCCTGTGGCATGAGATCTCGAACGGCCTCGGGTTCCCCCTCAAAGCCTGCCCCACTGCTCTGTATCCTCTGGTCCCAAGTGCCCTGGCCACCTCCCCGTAAGTCGTCACCTTCCCTTTTGGGATCTTCTCCACCAAACCCAGCACCTTTTCCATCATAACATCGTGGTCACCACCGGCTTGTCCATCACGATTATCGTGTGCTCTGCCTGCGCTATCCTCTGCCCAGAAATCTCCCTGAGCGGCGGATACGCTTCCAGCGCCCCCGCGGACTCGAGCTGTCTGAGCGCCAGCGAGAGCATGACAGGCGGGAAGTCCCTAGCGAACCACCTTTTTGCAAACGGAAAGTCCCCATGCCTCTCCCTCGCAAGCGAGAGCAGTCTCCTCCCCTCCATCAGCCTCACGTTCTTCTCCTGGAGTACCCTGTAAATCCCAGAAGGGCTGGACTCCTTCACATGCCCGTTCTTCTCTGTCACGAACGGCTCGAGAGCGATAGCCTGCCCTTCCTCCAGGACCACCTTCGATCCAGTGGAGATGTTAGGGATGCTGGGGGGGCCGTGGAAGACGTTCCTCCCCAGCCCGTGACCAGTGAGGTTCACTATCACCCCGAATCCTTCCCCCATAACAGACTCCTCGATCGCCCTGCTAACATCCCCTATCTCCGCCCCAGGCCTTATCACCTTCACGGCCTCCCGGATAGCATTCTCTCCTGCCCTGAAAAGCTCGCTGTCCTGCGGGAACGTGAACGCCCCGTCCGCGATGTACCCGTCCGCGTGCACCCCGAAATCCACCTTGAGAAGATCCCCTTCCTCCACTGTCCTCGGATCCTCCGCTGCTGGCGTGTAGTGCGCCGCGATGTCGTTCAGCGAGGTGTTCACGGGAAACGCGAGTCCGAGTCCCCTCTCCTGTGCAGCTTTCTCGATGAGTTCCGCTATCTCGATCAGCTTCATCCCTACCCTCATCCTCCCGAGCGCGATCTCCCTTATCTCGGCATGCGCCTTCCCGGCTTTCCTGTACTTCCCCAGAACGCCCTCTTCCATGAGACTAATTGCACCCAGTTTATTTATTAGTGAATGCGCACAATAATATAATGCCAGGAAACTGGTTAGAACGGATAGGGGGTTGATATGGCAGCAAGGAAGAAGACAACCAAGAAAAAGACGGCAAAGAGAAGGACAACCAAGAAGACCGCGCGAAAGAAGAAGAGATGATGCGTCCTGAAACGCTTTGGTTTTTTCCCGCTATTATTTTATATTCTTCAAATGTTTTTCAGAATCCCCATTATCTTCTCGTGCACGACCCCATTCGTCGCGAGGATGTCCCTGCTTCCCGGTCCGGCGTCCCACTCTCCCCCGGAGAAGTCGCTCACCCTGCCCCCGGCCTCCTTAACCAGGAGCGAGCCCGCTGCCGAATCCCAGGGCCTCCCCCCAGGCGAGAGGAAACCTCCAATCCTTCCGCAGGCAACGAATGCGAGCTCGAGCGCCCCTGACCTCATCCTGCTGATGTCCCTGCAAAGGGGCTTCAGCTCCGCCATGATTTTCATGGCCCTCCTCACGTCCTCGGGCGCCTTCCCGTGGCAGTATGCCAGCAGCATTTTTCCCAGATCCTCCCCACTAATCCTAATTTTCTCCCCGTTCAGGAAGCACCCCTCCCCCTTCTCCGCGAAGAACACCTCTTCCAGGAAAGGCGCGTAAACCACACCTGAAACCACTCCCCACCTTCCCTCCACTCTCTCCGCGAGCGCAACAGTCGAGTTGAAGAAGGGGTTCCTTATAGAGTAGTTGGTGGTCCCGTCCAGCGGGTCAACTATCCACATGCGCTCGCTTCCCTTCATCTCCTCCCCAGACTCCTCCGAGAGTATGGAGTAGTCAGGAAACTCCTCCTTCAGTATGCCCAGGATCGCCTTCTCGGCCTCCAGGTCAGCCTCTGTCACTATCTCCTTCGCGCCCTTCTCCTCTACTTTGTGAACCCTGTCAAAGCCCTCCATCAGAACCTTGCCCGCCTCCTTCACGGCCCTTATCGCGACCTTCGTTTCCTCCATATCAACACAATATTTATTCTCGCGTTAGAATTAAATATGGAATACCTGCCCGACCCGGCCCTGGAGGAAAGGGTAGCCGGGATAATAAAAGTCCTCGGGATGGGCCACATTGATCCCGGAAGGGTCAGGATACTCCGCAGCCGCGGCTCCAGGAGCAGGCGCACCCTCGCGAGGATACACTCCCTCACAAGAGCCCTCCAGGCGGGCTTGAATCTCAGGGCCCATTACGTGATAGAGATAATCTCGGAGAATTTCGACCCCCTTTCCGGCGAGGAGAAGACCAAGACCATAATCCACGAGCTCATGCACATCCCTGCGGGATTCGGCGGCGGCTTCCGCAGTCACAGGCCCTACGTGACCAGTAAAACGGTCGAGCGGATGTACGACAAATATAAAGAAAGCATACAAATCTGAAACCATGCAGCCCCTCTACTTGCAGGATCCCTACCTCAGGGAGTTCGCCGCGACTGTGAAGGAGGTGAATTCTGGCAAGTTCATTGTCCTGGACAGGACGGCCTTCTATCCATCCTCGGGCGGGCAGCCCCACGATACCGGCTACATTGTCCGGCAGTCCGACAATCAGGAGTTCAGCGTCCTCTACACGGGCAAATTCTCCGGCCAGGTCTCGCACGAAGTCTCCATGGAAGGCCTCAATCCCGGAGACAGTGTTGCATGCAGGCTGGACTGGGACCGCCGCCACGTACTGATGAGGATGCACACCGCCGCGCACGTCCTCAGTGCAGTGATATTCAACTCCACTGGTGCCCTGATAACCGGCAACCAACTCAGTCCCGATAAGAGCAGGATAGACTTCTCGCTCGAGGAATTCGACCGCTCCGCACTCGGGGGTTGGGTGGAGGAGGCCAACTCCCTAGTGAGAAAGGACCTTCCTGTACTGGTTTCCGAGCTTCCAAGGGAGGAGGCAGAGAGGGAACCTGGGCTGGCAAGGCTTTCCAAGGGCCTCCCGCCTGCTATAAGAACGATCCGCATAGTGGAGATATCCGGATTGGACAGGCAGGCGGACGGCGGCACGCACGTGAAGAGCCTCGCGGAAATAGGCACCATCAAGTTCCTCGGTGCAGAGAACAAGGGCAAGGCAAGGCGCAGGATATACTTCACCCTGGGTCATCATGAGTGAGCCGCGGCAAAAGCACATACCTTTATAACCAACCTGCGCGAATAATTAACAAAGTGAATCTTATGGCAGCAAGAAAGACAGCAAGGAAAAGGACCGCGCGCAAGACCGCAAAAAGGAAGCCCGCAAGTAAAGCCCCCGCGCGCAAGACCTCAAGTAAGACAGCCAGGAAAATGACCGCAAAGAAGAAGCCCGAAAAGAAGAAGAGGTTCTGGCACAGATGATTCCCTGGCATTTTTTTATTTTTCACTCCTTGCAGGCATTGGCATATCCTCCGGAACCGCCCGCCAGACAAAACCCTTTTTAATGGAAAAAACCAAAATCCTCTCATGCCAGTGAAGACAGTGACCCTCGAGATTGAAAGCGGCCCGGACATGGAGATAATGGACATTACAGGAAAGGTTTCCCGCGCCCTGGAAGAGTCCGGGATGACCTCGGGAACAGTCACAATTTTCGTCCCGGGCTCCACTGCCGCGGTCACGGTCACAGAGTTTGAGCCCAATCTGAATTCGGACCTGAAGAAGGCGGTGGAGAGGCTCGTCCCCTCGGACATAGAGTACGCCCATCACAGGACCTGGGGCGACGAGAACGGGAAGTCGCACGTCAGGGCAAGTTTGTTCAAGCCAAGCCTCACGATCCCCTTCAGTGGGGGGAAGCTTCTCCTGGGACAGTGGCAGAACCTCGTGATACTGGACTTCGACGTCCCCGCAAGGAAGAGGAAGGTAATCCTCCAGATAATGGGGGAGTGATTCCAGGCTTTTATTTTGCCGGGAAGAATAATAAGCATGTCCCTCGCCTCCCTTGCCCTGTCCTTCAGTGAGTGGGCCGAATCGGTTGTGGGTGTTTACGGCTACCTCGGCATATTCCTGGTCTCCCTGGTGGGCAACCTCACGGTAATATTCCCCGTCCCTGCATTCGCCTTTGTCTTCGCGATGGGCGCGGTCCTGAATCCCTGGCTCGTCGGCCTCATGGGCGGGGCGGGGGCGGCACTCGGCGAGATAACAGGATACGGCATAGGAAGAGTAGGCAGCCCAGTCGCGATGAGGAAGTACGGGAAGCAGATAAAGCGCCTGCAGAAGTGGGCGGAGAAGAGGGGGATGTTCTTCCTAATCATGGTATTCGCGGCCACCCCACTCCCCTCGGACGTGACAGGAGTTCTCGCGGGCCTCTCCAGCTACGACCTGAAGAAGTTCCTTATCGCCAACCTGATAGGCAAGACGGCAATGAACCTCCTGATAGCCTGGGCAGGCTTCCACTCCTTCGAGGCAGTCCTCCAGTGGGTGGGGGGATAGTCACTGAAATTTTTTATGCACACTCCCCCCCTCTACTGATGGTCCGGATAAACCTCCTCCCCCCGGAAAGCCTCCCAGACCAGCACCTCGTGGCAGAGTACAATGAGATACTCATGCTCGCCTCATATTTGAAGAGGTTCCCGGAAGGAGACGTTCCCTCCAGATACTCCCTGGGAAAAGGTCACATGAAGTTCTTC
>CAZMBQ010000015.1:0-11044 GCA_964564705.1 uncultured archaeon | reverse complement strand
ATGCCTCTCACCTGCCTTCCTGCCATAAGAGCCAGGCGCGAGGGCTATGCCACTTCTGCTTTAGCCCCGGGAGGATTCGAACCTCCGTCACCCGGTTTCCCCTTCTTTGTTCACTTTCTTTGAAAGAAAGTGGCCAGAGCCGAGTATCCTTGACCAATGCCCGGCCTCTCCGGTTTTGGCAAAACCTCCCCGGAAAGACCCCTAGACTACGGGGCTGTGCTTATGATAATACCAAGCGGGTTCTTAAACCTGACGCACCCCTAAGTTGACAAAGAAAAGCAGCGCCCCTCTCGAGACACTGTCTCAGTTCCTTCTTTCCTCAACCCGCTTAACCTCCTCCCTCCTGCAGCGGCTGCACGAGTAGACGGGAAGGTTCTTGTCTGGCGGGGCTCCTTCTCGTCCCCTCTTACATCTCTTCCAGACCCAACGGGTCACGTCCTCGCAGGCGGGTCACCAGAAGTACATGTTGTGGCGGCGCATCCTGGCCTCCTTTGGCGAAAGTCTTTCCATCTCGGTTGCTGGGCAAGGCATCCACTCGGTCGAATGACCAGAGTAAACAGGAACAAATAAGCATGCCCTCCTTCCGCGCGGGAGAGTCAGGCCCTGGCTCTCCTGGAAAGCGAATGTTGTGTGAGCATGAAAGTCATACCATTTATTAATCCTTTGCAACAAGACTTTAAAAGTGATTTCGGATGAAGATTCTCCTTGTCCACGCTGACTTTCTCGAGTGGGTTCCCACCAAGAAGGCCCTCAAGTTCGCCGAGCCCGCAGAGAAGGTCAAGCAGCGCGCAGAGGACGCCCTCGTGGTCTTCACGGCAGTGGAGAAGGGCGACGGAAAAAACCCTTCCAGGGTCGCCTTGAATGCAGTCAAGGAAATACTGGAAGTCCAGTCCAAGGTCCATGCAAAGTCCGTGGTACTCTACCCATACGCCCACCTCTCCTCAGAACTCTCCTCCCCTGAGAAGGCAGTCGAAATCCTCAAGGAGATGGAATCCACACTCACCATGAAGCTTCCGACCAAGCGCGCCGCGTTCGGCTGGTACAAAGCCTTCAACCTCAAGGCAAAGGGCCACCCCCTCTCGGAGCTCTCCAAGACCATAACCCCCGCAGGAGCCAGGAAGGGCGGTCCCGAGATATCCGAGGCCCTGAAGAACGAGGAGAAGATGGTTAGCCGCTGGTACATACTCGAGCCCACCGGAAAGATGCACCCCCTGGAATCAAAGAACGGCAGGCCCTCCGGCTTCGACTTCTCCAAGCACCCCAACCTAGAAAAACTCGCCAGGTACGAGATGTCCAAGTCCAGGCTTGTCAAGGAGGAGCCCCCGCACATAAGACTGATGAAAAGGCTCCAGCTGGTCAATTACGAGAGCGGCAGCGACCCCGGGCATTTCAGGTACATGCCGAGCGGCAAGATGGTTAAGGAGCTGATAGAGGAATGGACAACTAGAAAGACCCTCGAGTACGGGGCCATGGAGATAGAGACCCCGATAATGTACGACTTCGAGCACCCCTCTCTCAAGAGCTACATGAACCGCTTCCCAGCAAGGCAGTACTCCATCCAGACGCCCAACAAGAGCGTCTTCCTCAGGTTCGCCGCCTGCTTCGGCGCCTTCCTGATGATGCACGACTCGGTAATCTCCTACAGGAACCTCCCACTCAAACTCTACGAGCTCGCTCGATACTCCTTCCGTGTGGAGCAGCACGGCGAGCTATCGGGCCTGAGGCGCCTTAGGGCCTTCACCATGCCCGACTGCCACGCCTTCGTGAAAGACATAAAGGAAGCCAAGGCCGAGATGATGGAGAGGTTCAGGCTTTCGACCGAGGTCCAGAAGGGATTCGGCCTGGGAAGCGGGAACCTTGAGTTCGCCCTCCGCTTCGTGAAGGACGTGTTCGAGGAGAACAGGGATTTCGCAGTGGACCTCGTGAAGGAATGGGGCAGGCCCGCCCTCGTGGAGCTCTGGGAGAAGAGGTTCTTCTACTTCGTGATAAAGTACGAGCTCAACTTCATCGACGCGCTGGACAAAGCAGCCGCCCTGACAACCGACCAGCTCGACATCGAAAACGGGGAGCGCTACGGGATAACCTACGTCGACAGGGACAACCGGAAGAAGCACCCCCTGATACTCCACTGCTCCCCCTCGGGCGCGATAGAAAGGGTCATGTACGCCCTCCTTGAAAAAGCCTACATGGAGCAGAAGGCAGGGAAGAGTCCCGTCCTTCCCATATGGCTCTCCCCCACCCAAGTGAGGCTCTGCCCACTTAACGATTCCTTTGTGGGTTATGCCGAAACCCTTGCAGACAAGCTTGGGAAGCAGAACATCCGCGTGGACGTGGACGACAGGACAGCCCCTGTCCAGAAGAAGATACGCGACGCGGAGGTTGAATGGGTGCCTCTATCAGTGGTTCTGGGAGAGAAGGAGAGGAAATCGGGCAGCCTTCCGGTGAGGTTCCGTGAGACAGGCAAGGTCAGGCAAATGGGTCCCGAGGAGCTCGCAAGCCTGGTGGGGAAGCAGACCCAAGGCATGCCCTTCAGACCACTCCCCCTCCCGAGGCTCCTGACAAGGAGGCCCACCTTCATAGGATAGTCCAATCCGGGAAAGACTTGGAATTAAGGTGGGAAAATCTTTTTATACGCTCCAGGAAAAGGTCTTTTCGTGAAGACCCTCCGGTATTGCCTGGGTGAATCCCCCTGGGAGGACAGGCTGCCTTCTTCTTTCCTCACTTCCACGTGACCCAGAGCAGCACTGCCAGGGCGGCAAGCTGGAGCAGGTTGACGCTGGTTATTATGGTGGTCATTCCGAATATCCCCTGCTGGAGTATGATGTTGTAGAAGAAAAGGTCGAGCACGTTCTCTGCCAGGAAGGCGATCGCGAACAGCAGGAGCCCCAGCGTCATCTTCGAGGAAATGGTCCTGTAATTCTTGAAGTACACCCCTATGAGCACGAGCGTCAACAGGATATTTACCGCGATCGTCCCGAGCGTAATCAGGTCCTCCAAAGGCATTGAACCACTCTCACTCCTTTATTTATTCCCTACCTTATTTAACTTTTTGCTTATCTCCTCGAATATGCCCTTGTTCTGCTCGAATATCTGCGAGGTGAAGTATATGGTTCCGTACTTCTTCTCCTCCGAGGTTATGAGCCTGTTCTCCGAAAGAACCTTCACATGGTGCTGGATGGTCTTGTAGTCCATCCCAAGCTCCTTGCCTATCTGGTTCATGTTGTATGGCCTTTTCAAGAGCAGGTTTATTATCCGCATCCTGCTGACCCCTCCCCTCATCCCCGCGAAGAGGTACCACATCACCCTCTTCATGTTCGTGTCGTAAAAGACCATATTAATTAATTTCCCCTGTCTTAAAAATGCCTTCCCCTGGGAAAAGAGCAGCAAGCACCTCCGCAAGCAAACCGCTATCATCAATGCCACTCTTCCCAAAACAAAAACCATGCAAAACGTTTATAAACCCTGGACACATAAATCTAACACGAACCCCCGACACATCTTATTCGAGAAAGGAGGGAATTGAATGGCAAGAAGAAGAAAAGCGCGAAGGTCTGCAACAAAGTATTACATCCTGAAGAAGGGCCGAACATCATCCATCTACACCGGCAGGAGCCCTAGGCAGGCAGCGCTGAAGGCCGCCACCCGAGGAGTCAACGACATAAAGCTCAGGGAAAGGGGCAGGCGAAACAAGGACCGGACCTACAGCATCCACATCTTCAAGGGTGGAAGGGAAAAGGTGACAGTTGAGTCCGAGAACAGGCCCGAATGGCTGCCTTCAAAGGTCTGGAAGCCCAGGGTGCAGAAGCTCAGGGTTGAAAGGGTCAACAGGCTACGGTAAGCAAGGACCCAACCCCCTTTTTATTTTTATTTTTCTTTCTTCCGCGAGGCGCTCACAAGATCAGTCCGGTCAGAAGTTCCCACAGGTTCCCGAAAGCGAGCATTGCAGCCACTGTTAACAAGAACACGGGCGCGAATCTCACACCCTCCTTCACCCAGATGCTCCCTCCCCTCTTCCTCAGCTTTTTTATCTCCCCCTTCCCGAGCACCCTCCACCTCTCGCTCACGGGTACATCCCCCTCCCTCAGGTACTTCACGCTTATCTTCCTCTTGAACAGGCTGTCCTCGATGAACCTACCATACCTCACGAAAGAGAGCAGCAGGAACAGCAGGGCAGGGAACAGCCAAAGCAACACCTGCCCTCCCAGAATTCCTGCCCAGTAGAAGAACCCAAAAAGCGCGGCCGTGAAAACGACCGTGATCCCCGCTATTCTCCTCAGCCCTTTCTTGTAATCCCCCCAGAACATACTCGCCCGCTCCCTTTCCTTCAGCCCGAAAACCAGGCTGTAACCCACAATGTACAGGAAGGAGACCAGGAAGAAGTTGAACAGCATAGAGAGCGGGAAAGGGATGCTTCCCTGCTGGAATCCCATTCCGTCCGCGTACAGGAAGCCCATCGCTCCGAGCAGCCAGGCATCCCCGTCTCCCCACTGCCTCGACCAGTAGAGCACGAGGCCCAACCCCAGGAAGCCCGAACCCACCAGGACCGAGCTGGTTATAATGGAATAATTCCCCCAGAGTAGCGCGAAAGCCCCCCTGGCCGCGAGCGCAAATGCTATGAGCGAATAAGGCACCCAGTCAGGGAATTCCGTGGTCTTCAGGTCCTTCCAGCCCGCCCACGCGAATCCCATAAGCCCGGTAGCAATCAGCAATGCCTCAAGAATCATCAGATCCCACCTGGAGCATTATTAATATTGGGTCCAATATAAAATATATACATGAGAAACGCCCTCCCGGTTCTCGCCGCCCTCCTCGTTTCATTGTGCATTGTTCCCCAGGCTTCTGCATTCGTCCAGATAAACTCCCCTTCCGAGGCAAACTCCCCATATTCCCCCCTGACATGGGATGCCCAGCTGCGCGGCACGGCCACCCACACATCCGCCACGGGTGTGTGGCTCTACATAAAGTCCGAGTGGGGCGGGGAGACACGCCACTGGCAGGGAACTATATGGGGCCCGTCACCTGCACGCCTGGACGCGAACTTCGACCCCCTCACCTCGACCTTTGATTACAATTTCATAATACCCGGCTTCTCTGCCCTCGTAACAGTCACTGCAGAGGAGCATGATGCAAATGTCCTGGGCTCTGACGAGGTCACGGTCCTCTTCGATCGGGACCCACCCAACGCCTCCTTCTACCCAATACCCAACTGGACTCGCACCGATTACGTACCCCTCGAGTTTCGCGGATCGGACTACCAGTCAGGCCTCGAATCCCTCGAAATATTCTACATGATCCTCGACAAGCGGGGAGCCGTCCATGTGGAGTGGACCCCCCTCCCGTTCAAGTTCACCCAGAGTGGATCCTATGCCTTCGGAAATTCGATCACGTCCATCCTCGACAACTACACCTACCTGTTCAAGATCAACGGCCTGGACCTGGCAGGCAACTCCTTCCTGAACGGGACGCCCAACACGACGATAGACACCATGCCTCCCAACTGCGTGTTCGACCCCCTCCCACCGGACTCCTACTCAACCTTCGACATCTCCTGGGAAGTGACCGAGAACATATCCGGAGTGAAGGAACTCTCAGTGGAATTCTCACAAAATGGTAACAAATGGGAGGACACCGAGTCATGGTGCCCTTACTCGAAGGATGTTTCCGAGGCGACCTGCAGTTACATGAGCGCAGGCACCTATGACTTCCGCTGCAGCGCCATAGACAACGCGGGCAGCCAGGGCGGCCACTCCTCCGCGGTCACCACCACCGTCCACTCCGACGGGCCCACGATAAGCTTCGACCCCCTGCCCGAATTCACAAACGCCCTCGAATTCCCACTAAGCTGGTCGGCCTCCTCCCCCTCCTTGATAAAATGCTATTACATTAATTACGAGGAGCATTCCCAGTCACCCGGGACCTGGAAACCCATTAAAAACGAAAACAACTCGTGCCTCCCGCGGACGCTGACCTCCCTCCAGTTCGGCTCCGGGTCGTACAACGACCCCTCCAACCTCACGGACAACCAGACTTACGTCTTCAACCTGAGCGCAGAGGACAAGCTCGGCTATCCCATTGAGCAAATCGGGCAGAACACCACAATAGACACCACCCCCCCGACCCTCGTCCTCAAGGCATACGACCAGAACTGGAACCCGATCATCGCGTCCCAGGGGGAAGTCCGGGAACTCACCGTCAATACAACTGCCACAGACGCGATATCAGGAATAGTGGAGCACTTCATCTTCATAGAGGTTACCAAGGAAAAGGTGCTGGTTTACACCCAGACCTGCCCCGAGTCCAATAATTGCGACCTCACCGTTGACGTGGAGGACGCTGACCAGGTCCTCTATTACGCCCAGGCAATAGACAGTGCAGGCAACGTGATGGACAGCCACTCCCACTTCCTCTCACCCCATCCCCTGGCCAACTTCGTGACCCATGATGCGAGGATATCAATGGGCTCCTCCTTCATTGCGGAGGTCCAGGTGCGCAATACAGAATCCCAGAAAGCGAACGTCACCCTCATACTGGAAGACTACGCCCTCGCGGGCTTCATAGGCGGCTCAGGCGACTTCGCATCCTACGACATCCACACAGGCGGCCGCACACTGAAAGTGGAAGGCCTCAGTCCCATGGGCACTGCCACCTTCTCGGTCGAAGTGGTCCCCACAGACCCCTCAGACTACACCCCGCAGCTCAACCTCACCGCTTCCTCGACACTCAGTATAAATGACGGCGACGTCATGTACATACAGATCGCCCACCCCACGTCCTTCTCCGGTCTCACTGAACACTTCCTCCTCCTACTCGGTCTCCTCTCGGTAATCGCATACTCCCTGAGGAAAAGATAGCCAGACCTGCGCGTTCCTTTCTGAAAAAAACCCGCACCCACAAGCCCGCTCCCAAAGCATAATAACACCCCCCGACCAATAATACTCATGGGCCTCTTCAGGAAGAAGGAAAAGCCGAAGCCCCGCTACCCTTCCTATTACGACACCCCCAGCGTCGAGACAAGGGAATACAGGCTCTTCAAGAAGGTCGAGAAGAGGCAGCTCTCCTGGTACGAGCGCGTGGTCAAGTCGGCCGGCTCCTTCCTCCAGATGAACCCCGACAAGTCCTCCAGGGAGTCCCTCGAGAGGTCCATAGCATTCGCCAACCTCCAGATAACCCCTGAGGAAGTCACCGGAACGATGATCCTCTCCATAATATCTTTCCTCGTTCTCGGGATAGCCCTCGCGGTTTCAGGCATCGTCCCCCTTCTGGGAAGCCTCCTGATAGCCGTCGCGGGCCTCCCGGCAGGCTACTTCCTCTTCCGCTACCCCCCAAGCCTGGTGAAGACCCTGAGGATAAGGGCCTCTTCCCAGGTGGTCCTCGCGGTCCTCTACATGGTAGTCTCCATGAGGATATCCCCCAACCTCGAGAGGGCCCTCCGCTTCGCGGCCTCCAACATCTCCGGCCCCCTCTCCTGGGACATGCGCCGACTGCTCTGGGACATTGAGCTCGGGAAATACTACTCAGCCACCCAGGCAATAGACTTCTACATTGAGAAGTGGAAGACAGAGAACGAGGAGTTCTCCGAGGCCCTCCATCTGATAAGGGATTCACAAACCCAGTCTCCTGACAAGTCCAAACTGATACTCGACCAGGCACTCGAGGTCATACTTGAGGGCACCAAGACCAGGATGAAGCACTACACACAGGACCTCAAGCTTCCCGTGATGGTCATCCACATGATGGGGATAGTACTCCCCATTCTGGGCAGCATAATGGCCCCAATGGCAGCAGTCTTCCTTTCCGACCTCGTCCAGCCATGGCACTTCGTCCTCGGCTACAATATAATCCTCCCCCTCGTGATAGTGGGGTTCATAAACTTCACCCTCTCCAAGAGACCCATGACTCTCTCCCCCATAGACATCAGCAACCATCCCCTCCTCCCAAAGGAAGGCACCTTCTCGCTTGGCGGAAGAAATGTCCCCGTCCTCCCCATAGCGGCCGGAATAGCCTTCATGATAATGCTGCCCGCCATCCTTTTCTACGCTTCCAACCCCTTCCTGATATTCCAGGGCGTGGCAGAGCGCGAGTTCACGATAGAGTCCCTCGCCATGTCCATGCTCCTCATACTCGGGCCAGGGATGGGCATATCCTTCTACTACATCCTCTCGACCTTCCAGCGTTCCAGGATACAGGAGGAGATAGCCAAGGTGGAGGGTGAGTTCGAGCTTGCTCTCTTCCAGCTCGGAAACCGCATCTCAGGTGGCACCCCGACCGAGCTCGCGATAGAGAAGGCCATAACCGACATGAAGGACCTCAAGATACGCGGCCTGTTCGAGAGAATACTATCGAACATCCGGAACCTCGGCATGACATTCGAGCAGGCCCTCTTCCACAAGGAATACGGTGCCCTAAAGTACTACCCCTCCCAGCTGATCCGCAACGTCATGCTCACAATCACCGACACCGCGAGGAAGGGCGTCACCTATGCCTCCGAATCCATGCTCAGGATAGCCCGCTACCTCAAGAACATAAGGGAGACCCAGGAGTACATCCGCGACCTCCTCGAGGAGACCGTCTCCTCCATGAAGTTCCAGGCATACTTCCTCACTCCGATAGTGACGGGCCTGATAGTCTCAATAGCGGAGATAATAATAGAGGTCCTCGCGAAGCTCGGCGCCTACATAGAGAACCTCGGTTTCTCCGAGGACATGGGCCTCACGGACATCTCCTCCATCTTCGGGAGCGCGGAGACCTCTGTCTCCCCTGAGATATTCCAGCTCATAATAGGCGTCTACCTGATTGAGGTAATAATGATACTCGGCATGTTCCTCACGAGGATAAACTACGGCCAGAACAAGCTGATACAGCGCAGCACGACCGGGAAGATGCTCATAACAGGTTTGATAACCTACTTCCTGGTGGCCTTGATATCCGCCTCAATGTTCAGCGATCTGATAAGGGACGCCCTCTCAAGCCTCGGGATATGAGGGGCAACGCTTTTATCTCCCGGAGCCAAGAGTGAACCATGAAGCTCTTTTACGTCGAGAAGGACGGCTCCCTCTTCCTCGTCGAGAAGAAGGACCTCTTCTGCCTGCCCACAAGGGAAGAAGTCCCCTTTCCCTTCGAGGAATTGAGGCCCCTGATGATGCCCGGCGCCGAAGTCGCCTACTGCCGCCCCGAACCCGGTCCGCACCCGGGCAGATGGGTGCACAAGGACGAAGTCCCTTCCCTCAGGAACATCCACCCCCTTGCAAGGCTCGCCGTCAACCGCACCCTGGTGAGGCACGTCTCTGACGCCGTGGTAGTGGATGGGGACAGTGTCCTGATGGTGAAGGCCTCCCGCGGCCTTGTCCCGGACGTCTGGGACCTCCCGGGCGGCTTCATCAATTACGGCGAGTCCCCAGAGGAATCCCTGATCCGTGAGGTGAAGGAGGAGACCGGCCTGGAAGTCCGCGTGAACCGCCTCCTCTCCACGAGTGCTTCGGTCTCCCGGGAGCACAGCCTCTATTTCCTCGCCCTCTTCTATGTCTGCGAGGTGGTGGGAGGAAGCCTCAAACCAGAGCCCGGCGAGATATCAGAAGCCAGGTGGATGACAGTGAAGGAGGCAATCCGGGCCGCAAAAGAGGGTTTCATAAAGGATGCACTGAAGGGATACCTCAAGTTCCAAAAGCCTCTCTAGCCCCCCATTTCCCCGAGAAGCCGCTCGGCCTCCTTCCTCGGGTCCATCTCCTCTAGGTCGTTCACCACCATCTCCAGCTCCCCCGTGAAGTCGCTCTTCTTCACCCTCCCCCTCACGATGAAGTCCTTCCCGAGTCCCCTGAAATGTTCATAAACCGAGAGGATGTCCTTTCCTCTCTCCCCGATCTGCTTCAGGCCCTTCACATTCTCCCCGAAAAGCCTCTCCGCAAGCTCCCTGAAGAACACTGCCCTCACGTTCCCTGTCCCATCATCCATCACACCCGAAACCACCATCCGCAGCTCAGGCTCCACTATCCCGTGATCCTTGCACCTCTTCTTCCCCCCCTCCTCGAACACCTTTGTCCCGCATTCGGGGCACACCTCGAAGAACGGGTTCCTCCTGTAAAGCTGCACGATGCATCCCCTTATCTCGGCCGAGGCCCCCTCGGCAAGCTCTCCTATCCCCATCCTCTTCGCGCTGAAGCCGCCCGCAGCCCTCTCCACAGGAACCGCCTTCACCTTCTCCCTGCTCTTCCTGAACCCCCCTTTCCCGAGCCTTAGTTCAGGGTTCCCCCTGTTGTCCAGCCTCACCCAGGAGCCCCCGACAGAAACCACGTCCCCCTCGCTGAACTCGGCCTTCTGGAATGCGTCTATTTCCTCGTTCCAGAGCGGCATCCTTACAGAGCCCGTGTCATCCCCAAGGACAAGGGACATGACCCTTCCCTTCTTCCCGGCCTTCTCCCATTCCCTGACCTCTGAGATGCTGAGTATCTTCCCTATGAAGTCGATCCCTCTCAGGCCCTCTGCGAGGTTCTTGACCTTGAGTCTCCTCTTCCCCTCCTTGAGCAGCGATATCCCGAGCTCCCTCCCCACGATGTATGCGGCCCCCTCGTCCGAGACCAGCCCGCTCAGCTCGTCCTTCTTCTCCTCCACGAGCCTCGAGATCTCCTCCTTGGGCTTCCCGGACTCCCTGCTTATGTCCTCGATTAGCTTGTCCGTTCCCTCCATGGTTTATAATAAGCAAAAAAATTTATAAATCACCCGGACAGTCATTTGTGTGCGAACGCCACCACGCCTCTCCCCTCCACCCTCCCGAACCCGATCCTGACCATCTGTATCATCCTTCCTGCCCTGACCTTCCCGAGCCCGCCCTCTCCGAGCCCTTCCGCCTCCCTCCCGGGATAGAGTATCCTGACCCTAAGCGGCTTCCCGGAGACCCACTGTATCTTGGGCGTCTTCATGCCCCACTCCTGGCTCTTCGCGAGAACCGCCTCCCTCCCGAGCCTCACGTTGAAGAGATCAATCAGCCTCACGTCCCTCCCATCAAACCTCATGAAATCCTCCCCAGAAACGAACAGCCTCCCGGAAACCT
>CAZMBQ010000014.1:1220-11236 GCA_964564705.1 uncultured archaeon | reverse complement strand
GGGGACGCGCTGGAAGAGCCTGGAGTATTCGGAAGAGTGGGTTTTTTGTGCTATCAAGGAGCCTTCCAGGGCGGATTCGTTAAACACGCCGGTCCTTCCGGTTATCACTGGGGTGTTGCATGCGAGAGCCTCAAGGGGAACGTAGCCGAATCCCTCGAATCTGGAGGTTGAAATGCAGAAGTCGGCTGCGTTGTAGAATAGGGTGAGCTTCTCGTGGGGGATGCCCGAGAAGCTGAGGATGTTCTGATGGGGGCTGGAAGGGAAAACCACGCAGAGGAATAGGATTTCGGGATGGGCGCTTGCGAGCCGGATGAGGATGTCCCATCCCTTGGTGTAGTCGGGTCTTCCGACGAAGAGGGCGATTTTCCTTTCACTGGGGAGGCCCAGCTTTTTCCGGCAGAATGCCTTGCCCATGGGCCGCATCACTTCAGTGTCCACCGCGTTGTAGATTACCCTGCTCATGAGGCCGTAGTGGCGGGACACATTTTCGCTCGTGAACCGGGAGTTGGCGACTATCATGTCGGACCTCTTCGCAGAAACCCTCTCGAACCAGGAGTAGATGTGTCGGGTTCTCCAGTAGTCGAGGGTTGTTTTCTTCATGGCGCTTTCTGCAAAGGCCGCATAGGTTCCGTGCTGCACGTTTATCACTGGACAGCCCAGCCCGCCCTTCCTTATGGGTCACCCGTGCATACCATTCGTGAAGATGACCTCCGGTCTTCGGGATCGGCATTCTCCAAGTAGGCGGAGCGCAAGGCGTTTCGAATTGATGGGCTCCCTGAAAAGGGAGTTCCTGGTCTTGCGCTCCTTCCCCTCTTCGAGTAGGGTGTGGTAGTCCATTATCTCGAGGTCAGGGAAAACCTTTTTCAGGTGAGAGCTGAATATCTCGACGCCTGCTTTCAGGGAGGATGCCCTTGCGGCAGCGAGGAGGAATTTCATGGTTCCACCAGACCTTCAGTTGCATTCGGGGAACTCGGCAAAAACCCCTTTATTGAACTGCCTCTTAGCCCAGCGCCGGGGGGCTTTCCGGGATTGAAACGGCATTTGCAGGAGCCAAACATCGCATCAGACATAGCCATGATTGTGCGGGGTTTTTAAAAGGTTATTCCCCATGCCGGCCTTGAATTCCCTTCACAGCAAACATATCCGAGCCTCCCCTATCAGGTAATTGTTTATATACCACATACCACAAACCTTTTCATGAACTTCGGATGGACGGGAGGCTTCAGGAAAAATTACCTGCTGGTTTCGGTTGGAATATTTGTCCTGATATATCTCTTGTTTTTCCCTTCCTTCTTCGCGTCCATAGACGAGCATGAATACATAAGAAACGCGTACCTGCTACAGAAAGGCACGCTGACAGAGCCCGATCCCACAAAGGCATGCACTGGAGATTTTAACGGCGAAGGCTATATCAGCCAGTACTTCATTGGTCGGTCGATTTTCATTATACCATTCACCTGGTTTGGCCTGGAGGCCATGTTGTTTTCAGGGCTTGTGATACACCTGCTGAATTTCTTCTTGTTCCTGAAGATAATGGACAGGCTTTCTTACAACAGGAAATACTCCCTTCTGTACCTCCTTTATCCCGTCTTTTTCTGGAGTGCACGCACGCTGAACAGCGAATTGCTGGTGCTTACCGGACTGCTGGCAGGCCTCTATTTCTATTTTACCGATGGCCGCAGAAAGTGGTTCATGTCGGGTTTTTTCTTCGGCCTGTCAATCCTGACCAGGTACGAATCCGCTTTGATACTGGTCCCATTCCTGATAGTCCCGCTTGTGAAAAAGAGGGAGAAAATGGCTCTCATGCTTCTTGGAATGGTTCCGGTGCTGATTGTGCTGTTTGCTCTGAACACCGCATTCTATGGGGGACCGCTTTCCACGGGATACGGGAGCTCGGTGGGTTTCCTGCAGAAAATATTCACCAAGGAACCGATATTTCTCATGAGCAATGCGGCGATTTATTTCGGAATACTTCTGATGGCATATCCTCTAATGTCACTATCTCCCAGCCTGAAGAGTCGGGGCAGGGTGGAGATTGGACTGTCGTTTCTGCTTTTCCTGGTCTTTTATTCGGTGAATAGCGACCCGTCAATTTATGCCTTTCTTCATCCGGTCACCTTTACCGGTAGACTGAGATACCTCATACCGGTCGTGGGAATGCTTCTGGTGGCATACATACCGATGTATAAAAGGATTGTAGGGAAATTTGGCATAAACGAAAGGAAGATTTTTGCCGTGGCTGCGGGCTCTCTTTTCGTGGTTTATTTGGGGGCATCTTTCGTGCATGCGGATTTCATTGATGGAAGGTATTATATATATCAAAAAATACGCGAGAACACCGAACCGGGTTCCCTCCTGATAGGGAGGGGGGAGGACTGCAATTACATAGGGGATTGGACCGGAGAGGATCGGCGTTTTATTGATATTTCCGGGGACATCGAGAAGCACATGCAGGATTTTCAAAATGTTTATGTCCTTCAAATAAGGTATGGCACAGTCGATGTTGGTAGCAATAGAGGCTCGAAAATAGGCGAGGAATGGAAACTGGTTTCGGAGTATATTGAAAATAACATGAATAGCCTGGAACTCGTTTTTGAAAGCCAAGGCTTGAACCATATCAGAATATACAGGCACGAAGGCATGACGGGGTGATTTTTTGAGTGATTAAAATCCGCGGAAATTCAACATGCGGAGCATTTATTTTTCTGTTTACCCAGAAGTCGGATCAGGGTTTCGGTATCATAGTTCATGCTCGTTATCATGTTGCATCCGTGGATGCAGAAACATGATTTTATTCTGTCGCGCATCCTATTCGCGGGATCGGATTTCCAAAGCCTGTAGAAATCATAATCATAATCCTTTAGGTTTGCGAAGGGTTTGGTCATTTCGCAGTGGGCCACGCTTCCGTCCGAATATACCACAGCATCCACAAGCCCGGCAAAACACCTGTCAAACTGGGGCTTTTTTTCCTTTATCATGTTCAGCATGTATCTGAATTTCAGTCTTTGCATGTTTGTCCAAAACCGATTTTTAAGTTTCTTGTTTAGCTCGGACAGGTCACCATATACTCTCTCGAGCTCTTCGAATGACAACTCAACTGAATGCGGGTCCTTTGGATTGAAGTCGCTTTGCACGTCTTTTCCGAGGTTGTAGAGGCCGTGATTTATGCCGCGTGCAACCTGCACCTTGGATTCTATACCAAACCTGTTAAGGTGTGTAATCAGCTCTGTTAACTCGTCCTTGTTGAACTTGGATAACACAGTATTGGTGGAAACATACAGCCTTTTGTCCTCGATGGTCTTCAAAAACTCTATCGTCTTGAAGACGCTGTCAAAGCTTCCGGACATACCCCTGATTTTGTCATGGGTTTCCCTGAGTCCATCGAGAGATATTTGCACCGAGAGCTTTGGGAGAGACGGGCACTTCTCCAATATATTTGAAACCCTCTCCTTCACAATTCGCGGGTTTGATGCGTTAGTGGCAATGTTTATCAGCGGAGTGCGGTTATAGTCGCAAAATGCTTTTGAGATTTCCACTATGTCCTGCCTCAGTGTGGGCTCCCCACCAGTCAGGGAGAATATTGCGGGATGTTTCAAGGAGGAAGCAGCCTTTTTTATCTCATCAAGTGTCATTTCTTTGGGGGTTTGATTGAGCTCCTTCCAGTAAAAGCAGTGCTTGCATCTAAGATTGCAGCGGCTAGTCACGTAAAATATTATCGAAGTGGGTGTATTGAGCTTTTCCAGATTCGCTATCCTTTTCCTGTTAACGGCTTTAATGGCGAACCTGTTTACCCTTTCCGGTGCGTGCTTGGCCGCACCGGTGAATCCGCGCCTTGCAATACTTTTAATACCCATATCATCATCCCGCACCGTCTATATATTCTAGATGATTTACTCCCCTCATGTTTAGGGTCTGCCTAATATTCTTCATGTTCCATGATAGTGCGCGCAACAAATATTTAAGATTTCTGCTATATGAGCAGTTTGAGGTCCCGCCCTCAAACTTCATGTGCGGACTGCTTCTGTTCCGGATCTTCTTCAAAGCCGTGACCAGAGGCGTAACTGCAATGCTCGACAAATAAAACAGTGGAAGTAAGATGCCCTTCATTCCGTTAAGCTTCAATTCGCAACGGATAGAGCACCTGAAATAGGTGTAGATTATGTCCCTGTCCTGTTAATTTCGGAAAACTTGTGGTTCAGCGCACCATCAAAGGACACTATATTCTTAAAGCCGAGCCTTTTGATGAGTAGCCCGAATTCCCTGTCCTCTGTCATATAGAAGTAGTGGGGGTCAAACCCCCCAACATTCTCGGCGACTGATTTTCTTGTCATACAATTGCTTGTCGGGAGATAATCACACTCTTTCATACCTTCCCTGATATCCACGTTCTTGCCCAAACCATACCATGTCTTTTTTCTCCCACATGATGCAACAATCTTCCCGCCTTCCAGCGTGCCGTCACCCCCTATCGAGCCTATCGTGGGGTCTGACTTGAGGGCAGAAACCATTGAAAAAATCGAGTGCTCATTCACGAATTCAGAATCGCTGTCCATGAACAGGAGATATTCACCTCTGCTTTTAAGGATTCCAAGATTCTTGTTGTAGGAGGGTCCCATGTTTTTCTTGTTACTGAACAGTCTTACATCGGGGTGGTTTTCCCTTATGAATTCCTGCGTGCCGTCTGTACTGTTGTCGTCTATTACCAATATCTCGATTTTGGGGTAGTTCTGGGATTTTACGGAATTTATTGCCGAGGCCAGCAATTCTTTCCTGTTGTAAGTCGGTATTATTGCGGAGACCAGACCTTCTGATGCCATACTAACAAGGATACTTGCTTATTCTTATAAAGGAATTTCTGATTTTTTATGGGAATAAAGTTAAATATATCAATAATCATTGAGAGCATGAAAATAGCGATTATAAGCCCTTATGCATACCCTGAACACGGGGCCTGCGCAAAGAGATCCAAAAGCCTGAGTGACTATCTCCAGTGCCGGGGACACCATGTGAGAATTTTCGCCCCCGAGAGGTCGGGTTTGAAGGGCAGTGATGAATATACGGAAAGGTATGCCAGCCTAAGGGGTCTTCTGAATGTCCTTTTTGGGCGCGATTTTGATGCGATTATCGGGACTTCCCCGCCAATAACCCACCCGTTTCTGGGAATGTTCGTGTCCAGGATAAAGGGCGTGCCGTTCATCCTTGACATCAGGGATCCTTTCACCCATTCTCTACAAAGAAGGGGGGCGAAAACCAGTTTCTTGAAATGGGCTTCTTACACTCTAATGGAATTGCTCTCTCACAGGCTGGCAGACAAGATAACAGCCGTGACTGAATATGACGTGAATCTTATAAAGAAGTCGTATGGGAGGGACGCGGTTCTGGCCATGAATGGGACGGACCTGAGGATCAACGAACCCACAAAAAACGAAAGACGGCAAGCCAGATCAAGGTTTGGCGTTCCCGAAAAATGCATTCTGCTCGTTTATTCTGGCGGCCTGTCCCGGGAAAGGGAAATGGACATGTTCATTGAACATGGCAAAGACGTGCTCCGACGGAAGGACGTTCACCTTGCAGTTGCAGTGGCTTCTGACAATTCAAGGGGGGTCGCAGAAATAACCAAGGAGCTCAAAGACAAGGTAAAGAGCTTGGGCATAGAGAAAAAGGTACATTTCATGGAGAACATTGATGATGTGGATTTGTTGCTGTGCTCTGATATTGGAATAGATCCCCTGGACAACAGGCTTGAATACTGCCTGCCTGTCAAGACATTTGATTATATGGCATGCCATCTCCCCATTGCGGCAAAAGGTCCGGTGAATGGCGAGCTGTCCAGGCTCATCAGGGAGAATGGCGTCGGCTTCATTTCAGAAACGTGGCCTGAATTTTCCAGAAACCTGGAGAGGGCCGTGGATGACATCAAAAATTTCAAAAGGCTTGGCAAAAAGGGCGCCAGAATAGCAGCAGCAAAATTCACCAGAAACAAGAGCAACGAGATAATCCTCAAAACAATCAACAGGATTCAGAAGAATGCCGGCCGGAATCGATGATCAAGAAGATTGCTGGTCCCACACATAGACTTCCTCCCATTCCCTCATTATCGGGCCCCAGTCGTACTGCATCGCCCTCTCCCTCACTGCTTTCCGGAGGGCCTTGTGGTCCGAGGCGGCTGCTTCGAGCATTTTCAAGGCCGCCTCTTCCTTGTTGGAGTAGTCAATTAAAAAGCCCCTGCCTTCCAGGATGTCCCTGAAGGCCCTTATGTTGTTCACCAGAGGCACGCAGCCAGAAGCCATGCCCTCGAGGAGGGAGATCCCGAAGCCCTCGTACCCGGAAGCGGAGACGAAGAACTGGGAGGAGGCCAGGAAGCGGAGCTTCTCGATCTCGCTCGGGGATTCCACCACTTCGGACTGCTCCAGTCCCGGGGAAGCGACCATACTTTTTATTCTCGAGAGCTCCGGGGCGGGGCCGCTGCACAGCAGGCGGAGCTTCAGTTCACCATCCTTCCGAGCTGCCAGGCGGAAGGCCTCGAGGAGTAGGGGGACCCGTTTGTTCCTGGATATCCGGCCCAGGTAGAGGAAGCTCTTGGGTTCCTTGGGGCCTGCGCGGAAAAGGGAGAAGTCGATCCCGTTCGGGATGTGGCGGACCCTCGGGGATATGTGGGAGAATGTCTCGAGATCCTGGCCGCTCACGGCCACTATCGCGTCCATCCTCTTCAGGGAGGCCCTGGCCAGAGTGCGGAAGTGGAGGCCCTTTGCGAGGCGGAGGGTCCCTGTGTGGAAGAAGCCCCCGTGTGTGGAGAGGATGAGCCTTTTCTTGTGGAGGCCCTTGGTCGCGGCGAAGAGGTCTAGGAAGTATCCGAGGCCGTGTATGTGTATCGTGTCGTAGTGCTTCGCGTGCTTCAGGACGCCTCGGCCGGGCTTGTAGTATTTCAGGTCGAGGAAGGGGACCCTGTGGATTTTTATCCCATGGTGCGTTCCTTCCGGGGGGAGCCTGGAGCCGTCGCTGCACTTGTCCAGGCAGAGGACGTCAGAGACGTGGCCCCTTGCAGAGAGGTGTCTGCAGAGGTCGAGGACGTGCCTCTCTATCCCGCCCACGCAGGGGTGGAAGTGGTTCGTGACGTGGAGAATTCTCATGCTCTCCAGCCTCCTCTTACCGTGGCCTCGAGCAGACCCATTGCAAAGACCACTGACCGGAGCTGGAGGATGGCCGGGGAGATGAGGCCGACCCGCCTGTCTTTCTTGAAGGCCTTTGCAGAGAAGGGGAGCGTGGAGGCAAGCAGGAGCAGGTAAAGGGCGGTGGCGAGGAGGGCGGCAGGCTCCAGGAGGAGGGAGAGCAGGAGGGAGAGGAAGAACAACGAGAAGAGGGCTATCTGGAGCTTCAGGCCCTGGGGAGTGTAGGATTCGCTCAGGACCTTGGACTTGTGCTTACTGTAAAGCCGGACTCGCCAGTACGCCCTGTAGAACTTGACGTGCAGGTAGCCTGAGAGGGTGGAGGGGTGGGTGTGATAGACTATTGCGGCGGGGTTGAGGATGAGCCTGTAGCCTGCCTTGGAGACCCGGAAGGAGAGTTCGGGGTCCTCGCCAGAGGCCAGGGGGAAGGACTCGTCAAAGCCTCCGAATTTTTCGAAGATGTCGCGGCGGTAGGCTGCGGAGTAGGTTCCGATGAAGTCGAGGTCACCGGAGCCGGACATGCGGGCGTAGCGGTCCTCTATCTCTATCTGGGAGAACCTTGCCATCAGCTCCTTCTGTCGGGTGCGGTAGACACCCTGGACGCCCGCAACACCGCTGCCGGAAAAGGGCCTTGCCATCTCCCGGATCCAGTTTTTTTCGGGGACGCAGTCGGCGTCCGTGAAGAGCAGTATGCTGCCGCTGGAGGCCTTCGCGCCGGCGTTCCTCGCGGCTGCCGGGCCCTGTTGGGGGAGGGAGATGAGCTTCACGCCGCGAAATTTTCTTGCAACGGCCGCGGTCGAGTCAGTGGAGCCGTCATCGGCCACTATTATCTCCTTCCTTCCGCGGTAATCCTGATTAGCAAGGCTTTCCAGGCAGCGGGAGAGGCTGCTTTCGCAGTTGCGGGCAGGGATTATAATGCTTATCATGAACCCCCCTTCCTGGCTGCCACTGCTATATTCTCCCTGAGGGAGCCGGGGAGGAAGTGGTGGAGGAGCCTGCGTACGGGGTAGAACCAGACATGGCTGCTGCCTTCGGAGGACTCCCGGGTGTAGGGGAAGAGGGCGAACTTCTCCATTGAGAAGCCATGGGCACTGAGGAGGGAGAGGAGCTCGGTGCGGGTGAACAGGGAGAGGTGGGCAGGCTTCTCGTACGACTTGAATAGGCGGTTCAAGAGGGACTTCCTGTTGGGGGTCGTGAGCACCAAGGTTCCGCTGGGCTTGAGCACCCTACTGCTTTCCCGGAGGAAGAGAGAAGGGTCTTGGAGGTGCTCGAGGAGCTCGCCTGCAAGAACCGAATCAAAGGAACTGTCCCTGAAGGGCAAGAGGGTCGCGTCTGCCTTTACCGCGTTTGTTTTGGGTTCCCTTATGACGGTGTCGATCGCTATGACATTCCTGTTCCGGGATATCTCCTCATGGAGTGGGCCCACACTGTAGCCCACATCGAGAACGTCTCCATGGAGACAGGACTTGACGAATGCTGTCCTGGACATGAAGAGGATACAGGCAACATATATAAAAAAATTTCCCCTAATCAGGAGCGTAGGAACCGCTCACCCTGGCATCGTCCGTGCTCCTGTACCTGAGGAGGTGGCGGAAGAGGACCTTGCCACCTTTCAAAATTCTCATGGCCTCTCTTGGGTCCTTGATGGCCTGCCTGGCCATCTTGCCGAGGAAGCGCGGGCTCGTGTAGAACTCGAGGCGGGCCCTGTTGCACCAGCGGAGGAGCTCCTCGCTGTCCAGGCCGGGCCTGCTTATTGTGGTGTTGTGCAGACCTTCCTCGGTCAGCCACTGATTCCAGTCCTCGGTCGAGAGGTAGCCCTTTTCTTTTGCCCATGTGTAGGCGGCTGTGCCTGGGTAGACCATCAGGGGGTAGAACTGGGCGCTGTTCGGGTTGAGCTCCTTCGAGAATTGTGTCGTGGCGCGCATGCTCTCCGGGGTGTCTGTGGGGAGGCCGAGGATGAAGCAGCCGTTCACGAGTAGGCCTGCCTCCCTGGCCTCGGACATGAATTTCCGCTGCATGTCAGCTGTGGTGCCCTTGGTTATGGAGTTCAGGCTTTCCTGGGAAACGGACTCGAATCCGACGCACATGAGCCTGCATCCCGCGGCCTTCATCTTCCTCATGGTCTCGAGGTCGGTGTTCACCCTCGCGTTGCAGGACCATTTGAGCTTCACGCCCCTATTGAGGAGCTCGTCGCAGAGCTCGATCGTCCTCTTCTTCACCGCGGGGAAGGTCTCGTCCTCCACCATCACCTCGCTGATGAAGGGGAGCTTCTCCTCGATGTACTGGAACTCATCCGCGACGTTTTGGATGCTCCTGGGCCTGTAGGACTTCTTCATTGGGATGTTGCAGAAGGCGCAGTTGTAGGGGCAGCCCCTCGCAGTGAGGATCTGTATCTCGGGCCAGGTGACCGAGGCGTAGAAGTATTTCTTTATCCTGTCCTTGCCGAGATGGTTAAGGTAGACCTCGGATACGAAGGGCAGGGAATCGAGGTCCTCCACCAGCTCAGGGGGGCCGTTGTGGACTGGCTTGTTTTTCAGGGTGAAGGAGAGTCCCGGAACACCACTGAGGGGCTTCTCGGACTTGAGTGCGCTCGCCAGGCCAATGAGGGTCAGGTCGTACTCGCCCCTGCAGAGGGAGTCCACTGCCTGGGACATCTGCAGGCAGTCCTGAGGCATGTTCGTGGGATGGGTTCCCACCAGGCTTATGTGGGCTTCGGGCAGGGTTTCCCGGAGCCTTTCCGCAAAGGCGACGTCGTTCTTTATGCTCGGTGTGGAGGTGTCGAGGACGACCAGGTCAGGGGAGATGTTATTAGCGAAACGGAGCGCTTCATCATCTGTCCAGTTCTCGATC
>CAZMBQ010000014.1:0-1210 GCA_964564705.1 uncultured archaeon | reverse complement strand
CTCGATCACAGCGTCTGCGAGGGTTGCCTTGAACCCGGCCTTCTCGACTGCCCCGGTAGCGTAGGCGAGGTAGTAGGGGAAATAGATGGTGCCGCCCTTGGCAACGCACGGAGAGCGGGACTGCCTGGAATATTTTGGTAGGAAAGGGGGATTCAGCAAGAGCACCTTCATGGGATCACACACCTTGTATGTTGCCGGGGAATCTTTTAAAGGTATTCCTAACTTGTGTTTCAGGTGAAATCTTTTAAATAAGTGCCGCCCCAAATTCATATGAACCGGGCATTTCTTGCTTCCCTTGCGGGCGCGGTAGAGTTGGGAGTTCCCAAGCTCATCGCCATTTTCCTCGTGTTTTACTCTGTTACCGTGATGGTTTCGTACTGGATGGGGCCTTTGATCTTCTCGCCCCCCATTGTACTTGTTCTGGGAGGGGTGCTCGCCTGGGTGGTCTGGAGGAGGTTCCCGCTTGAGCTCAGGGTGCACAGGGCGGTTGCAGTTCCCTGCATAATCATGTTCCTTTTGGTAGTCCATCCGCTGCTTCTGATGCATCCGCATTACATGGGGACGAATGATTCCCTGCATACGATAAACGTGAGGGTAATCGAGGATGAGGGAAGGATACCAGAAACTTACAGCCCCTACTCTGAGGTGGGGTTCAGTTATGTGGTGGGATATCACCTGTTTGCGGGTGCTGTACATTTCCTTCTTCCTGTGGTGGAAGATTATATTGTTCTGTGGCTTCTTGGGGCGGTCATGGCGGGGTTCATGCCTGTGCTACTATATTTCGTGGGAAAAGGTCTGCTGGGCTCTGAATATGCGGGCATAGCGGCATCGTTTCTTGTGCTTGGGACAAAGTTCATTTATGTGGACTTCTTTTTTGGGCTCTTCCCGAGGCTGGCTGCATGGGCGGTCTTCTTCCTGTTCCTGGTTTGTTTCCTCAGGAGGAATCCTATCTCGTACCTGCTGCTTCCGGCGGTCTTCCTAGTGCATGTGGGGGTGGCGCTGAACCTCATTATCTTCATGGTTTTTTTCCTTACATTCTATCCCGGGAACATCAGGAGGGCGGTGAAGCACTTGCCTTCGATCGGGCTTGCGCTGCCTGCCATTGTGATCAGCTACACGGTGCTTTTCTCCTACCTGCTCAATCCCGGAACTGACCCGGGCTTCATCATGCAGTCCGCGGGACTTTCGGAGGCAGGGGTCTCGCTCGCGC
>CAZMBQ010000013.1:6270-11315 GCA_964564705.1 uncultured archaeon | reverse complement strand
GATAGGCACCGACAAGGCTGATGTGACAGTGCTCCCTCCGAATGAAGTTGAACTCACTCCCAAAGATCCGAAAATAGAACAAGGAGATGCAATAACATTCACCGCGGAAATAGTCAGAACCCAATATTCACCACCATTCATCTATGAATTCGACTGGAACAGTGACGAAGTTGTTGATCACACTGTGATAGAACATATAGACCACATAACAAGAAATTCAGGCCCCTTCACAACAAACTCCACGGTCACACTCAGTGTATATAGTTTCCACACACAAACAGGAAAAAAAGAGCTGATAGGCACCGACAAGGCTGATGTGACAGTGCTCCCCCCCCTCCTCCCCTGAATGAAGTTGAACTCACCCCCAAAAATCTGCAAATAGACCAAGGAGATGAGGTAATACTTAAAGCCAAGATAATCAGAACCACCCTTAGCTCAGAATTCACATACAAATTCGACCTTAATGGTGATGGCGAATTTGAACATATAATAAAATCAAACTTTCTTGTGTTATATAAAAATATATGGCCGGCAGAAACCACAAAAATATCATTGAAAGTATACGGAAAAAACTCCGATGATGTTGATGCCTTGATAGGCACCGACAGCACCACAATCACTGTCAATCAATGAATCCATACCCGCTGTCACACCCTCATTTTAATATCCAAGAAAACAATAGAATCACATGAAACCCTTCCTCACCCTGCTGGCCTTCATTGTCCTGCTCCCGCAGGCATCCGCCCTGCAGGCAGGCGAGAGCCTCTACATATCCCTCCCGCCCGAGCAGGTCCAGTGCGTGCAGTTCCAGCTCCCGGACGACTCCGGGGTGTTCACATCGGGGCTTTTCGACTACGAGCTCCGCTCCACTGCCGAATGGGGCGACCTCACGGAGCAGACGGTCACGACAGACGAGAACAACACCGTACGCGTCCCCATGTGCTTCTCCTCTTTCGGAAGGTCTGAGGGAGAGTGCTCCCGCACCTACTCGGTCTCGATAGCCTCCCCCGACCTCGATGTCTCCCGTTCCTTTGGGGGCGGCGTGTGCGTTTCCTCCATTCCCGACATAGATTTTGTCCCGGCCTCCCAGGACCCCCCCGAAAACCCCATGGATGCCCTGAACGACAACGCGGACATCTTCAGCATCGGCTTCCTGCAGGAGGTGGTTTACACTGATTCAGGCGAGGCCACGCTCGCCCTGCTTGCAGAGAGCTACGCCTCCGTGACCCTGGACATTTTCGCAGAAGGCCTCGATCCCGAGAACATGGCAGTGGAACTCTCCCCCAAAAACCCGAAGCAGTCGATCGAATTCACGAAGCAGGGAACCGGCAGCGTGGTGGTGAAGGCAAGGATTCGCGGCTGCTCCGGAAGCCACTGCTACGGGGAGGCCTCTGCCGAGGTGAGGGAAAAAGCAGGCACGGAGCTTGTCGGTTTCTCCCTCTCCCTCCTTCCGCGTTCACTGAACGTGAAGCGTCTTGACCCCGTCAAATACGAGCTCGTGATAACCAACTACGGTCAAGAGGCCGAGTTCAAGGTGGAGCTCGCCCTCCCGGAAGGCATGGAAAGCCCCTTCAGCAGCCAGTCCCTATCCATCGACGGGAGCGAGAGCATAAGGTTTGAGGTCACCCCACAGAAGGAATCCGCGCAATACCAGCTGCTCGCAAAGGTCACCTCCCTGGGCAACTCAAAGCAGGCCACCGCATACCTCTCCACAAACGAGCTCCTGACAGACGCCCTCAGGGAGGCCGAGGAGGTGAAAAGGCAGAACCCCGATGCCTCCGGGGAGGTGGACGAGCAGCTGGACTCCTGGTACGAGTCCTACAAGTCCAAGGCATACGGCGAGGAGCTTGAAGAGTATGAAGGATTCAAGTCAGCCCTCGAAAGCATGAAGCCCCCCACGGACCAGGAAAACCAGACGCGCCAGACCCCCGCCCCTTCCCAGCCGCTCCCAGAAGAAGAGCCGGCTGATTACACCGTCCTGATCATCACAGCCCTTGTTCTGGCAGCGGTTGCTGTCTGGGCAGTCGTTATCAGGAAGAGAAGCGGCAGGAAAGAAGCCAGCGTCCCAAAAGACTTCTAAGTAAGCGTTTCCTCGAGCTCCTTCTCCAGATCATTGTCGATGCTCTCGCTCTTCTTGGAGCCCCTTTTCTTCAGGAGGAAGACAGCGGCAACCGCGATCACTATCACGGCGAATATGACGAACACCCCAGTAAAGTCCGCCCCGCCAGAGGAGGAAGTCCTGGGGCTTGGCGGGCTGTAAGAAGAAAGGCTGCCGAGCACGGATATCTTTGCCTCAGCCTCCCCGAAGTATTCCTCCGCAGCGCCGTAATTCCCGAAATCGAGCTCGTTCTCCGCGTCAGAGATGGCAGAGTCAACGCCGTCAAGAGCGTCCCCGAAAAGCAGGACCTGCTCAGGCCCCATACTCGTCTTCAGGTCCTCGAAGTCCGACTTGAGTTCCTCCAGGTCCGCGGATATGTCCTCGAAGAAGTTTACGCTGACAACGATGCTTTTATCACCCGAGTCAGTCTCCAGGGTGACTGTGCCCTGGTAGTTCCCAGAGAAGTCTGGGTTCAGGAAGACCTCCACGCTCCCCGTGCCCGAGGCTTCCAGGGAGCTGGGCGCAGTGGCGCTCGCTATCCCTTTCAGCCCCCCTCCAAAGGAGTATCCTATCCCCTTCAGCGCAGCCCCGCTGTTCGCAATGGCGAAGCTCTTGGTGGCGCCCTGGCTAACCAGGTAGTCGCCCACCCAGGTGTCGGGCGTCAGGCTGAACCCACTCACGCCGCTCCCGCCCCCAATCACGGTAACCGGAATCTCGACAGCCACCTGACCAACCACCTCCCCAACGGAAAGCACGTCCACCAGGGCATTGATGGTCATCGAGGACCTTATGCCGCTGAGCGAGACGGTGAACAGCGTGCTGTCCGCGGGCCCGAGCGTGTCATCGTCCAGGTATACGTTCAGGATGTCCTCGAAGCCCGCGGGCGCTTTTGCTGAAAGCTCCTCGAAGGTCTCGTTGCCCGTATTGGTTATCCTGAACCCGGTCTGCTCGTACTCCTGTCCCGGGCTTATTATCACCCCAGAGAGCTTCACCCTCTCCGACTCCAGCGGGTATTCTCCGGTCTCCCCTGGGCACGCCTTGCATGTCCCCCCCTCCCCCGGAGAGAGTGGAATCGATATTCTCAGAAGCTCCCCGCCGAAGTCCTCCCCCGAGTTCGCTGAAAGCGCCATGAAATATTCCCCCCCGGGAAGCGTCACGTTACCCAGCCAGTAGCCCGTGAAGGGATCCCTCTTCAGCGGCTGGTATCCCGAAGTGACGAGGGAGACGTTCCCCCTGTGGTAAGCCGCGTAGCTAACCGTGGTAGGTATCGCCCCCGAAGGATACACTATCATGGAAACGGTATTGTTCACCACGGTCACGTCAGAAGCGAGGTCTATCCCCCCCACGTCCACGAGGACAGTCGCGTTTGAAGTCTCACCGAAGCGGTTGACAGAATCCACCAGCATTGTATAAGGGTCCACCCCGGAAGTGGAGAACTTGAAAGGGGTCGGGCCGCAGGTGGCCTCCGGGTCCGAGTCCGAGAAGTAGCACGTGAACATGTCCCCTGACCTCGGGAAGGACCCGAAGTACACGCTCTCCAGGCCCTGGACCCTCCACATTATCCTCACGGACTCGTTCCCCCCTCCGTCCGCCAGGGCTATGAAAGAGGAGCCGGCAGACAGCTGGGGCGGTATTGTCGTCACTCCCGGGGCACTGAGCGCCATCACCCCCTCCGCGGCGAAGAGCACGGTCAGGGCAGCGGCCAAAACAAAAGCCTTCATACTATATAATTATGCTGCCCTATATAAAAATCAGGTGAAGGTTTTACATGGATGCCATAAAGCAAAAACCGGTGATAATAGCCGACAGGAGGGAGAGGGAGGTCCTGAGGAACCTCGACCCTTCCAGGGCATTGATTCAGGAGAAGCAGCTCGACATAGGGGACTTCATCCTCTCCGAAAGGGTCGGCGCAGAAAGGAAGAGAATGGGCGATTTCCTCCAATCCATAACAGACCAGCGCATATTCAGGCAGGCAGAATCCCTATCAAGCTGCTTCGAGCGGCCTGTCCTCATACTCGAGGGCAACCCGGACACCCTCTTCTTGGAGCGCAACATACACCCCAACACCATCAGGGGGGTCCTGGCCTCAATATCAGTCGATTACCGCATACCCATAATATGGACCCCCAACGCCCAGGAGACTGCGGAGCAGCTCTTCTGGATAGCCAACCGCGAGCAGGTACTCGGCAAGAGGGGCATACAGCTCAGGTCAGGTAGGAAGTGCCTCACTCCCGCAGAGCAGCAGGAGTTCCTCGTCTCTGGGCTCCCGGGCATAAATTCCAAGCGGGCAAGGAAGCTCCTTGAGAAGTTCGGGACCCCCGAAAAGGTCTTCCGCGCAACCGAGAAGCAGCTCCTAAAGGTCAACGGCTTCGGGAAGAAGACGATAGAGAGAATGAATAAGACACTCACTGAGAAGTATCCTCGCCCAGGCCAGAGTAAGGGGTGACCCGGTTCCTTCCCACTCCCTTGGAACGGTAAACCGCCCTGTCCGCTTTTTCATACAGGCTCTCCAGCGTGTCCCCGGACCTGTACTCGGCCACGCCCGCAGAGAATGTCATCATTTCCGGCTCCAGCCCAAAATCCTCCTTCAGCCCGGAATAGCTCTCGTTCCAGGCCGTCCTGAGCCTCTCCATCGCCCCGTATGCCTGCTCCTCATCCATTCCCGGGAAAACAATCACGAACTCCTCCCCCCCATAGCGCCCCTTTATGTCCGTATACCTGGTATTCGCCTCCAGGTAGCCTGCGACAGTCTCCAGGGCCCTGTCCCCTGCAGCGTGCCCATAAGAGTCGTTTATCCCTTTGAAGCCGTCCAGGTCAATGAAGACCACGCTCAGCGGCTGGCCACACTTTTCGGCAATCCGAAGGGCCCTTTCAACATCCGAATCCAGGACGTCCCTTCTCACGAAACCTGTCAGCCTGTCCCTCTCCAGGCTGTCAATATATTCCC
>CAZMBQ010000013.1:1741-6260 GCA_964564705.1 uncultured archaeon | reverse complement strand
CTGAAACTGCCTTTTTTTACCCTATTTCAGTTCGCTGTCAATATATTCCCTGACTTCCCTTCTTTCCTCGATAGGCAGGTTTCTTATCCTTCTTAACGCACCGGCCTTCCGCTCCCTTCTATCATCCATTTTTGTCACCATAAAATAGTGACACTTAAGGGTTTATAAAGCTTTCCCTATTCGGGCTCTGTAACATAAGGGGGAAATTTACACTCTTTTCAAAAAATGTAATATTACCGGGAATGTAACAATAACGGGAACTATTAATTAATACAGTAGGTCACATTTACTTCCCTTTCTGTATCAATTGTCAAATCTCCTTCGTCAGAAGCATCAATAGCATTAATTTTTGAAGTAAAATACCTTGCCACATCAACTAATAGGTAGTCTCCTTTACTTCCTCTAACTATGTTAAAACTGTGGTCTTCTGCAAACTCTAACTCTCCACCATAAATACTACTTGAAATCAAGAAGGATTTCCTCCCTTCAATTTGAGCCTTTAATTGAACAACTACAGCCATCTCCAGACAATCACCCATATTCTTACCTATCAAATCTGATAGTTTCACTTTTCCACCACGAGATTCATACGCACCACTACCAGCTCTCTCGGTAAATAAATCAACAATATAATGAATACCCCTATGTAACTCTGGAACATCGTCAACGATGTCAGTTGAATCAATTCGTAGATAACATGAATCGCTTCCAGTCAATTTATGACCTTTCAATAATTCATCCCCAACCTGCAAATTTGAATAAATTCTTGGAAAAGTATCGCCTTTCCAATGTTCATGGTCTTTTATTCCACCCAATAATTCTCCAATTCTATCAGAATCAACATACCTTTCTGGTATTTATCACCTCTTGACTGCTTTTTTCGCCAATTCTATTGCTCCGTTAAGAGATGAAGCGTATACTGAATAATCCTTGAAAATGAATGTTGCATCATCAACTCCTGTCTCCCTTGCTAACTCTTCTCCTATCAATCCCTGCCATTCTGCTGGCATAGGTTTTTTTACACCACCATCATCACTCAAGGCGAGAACAACATACTTATCCCCAGAAGCTCTTTGGACTACATATAGCGAATCACTCTTACCCAAGGATTGATAAGGTATAAACCTATCAAAATCAAGAACAACAAACCCACTATGTGGGTTATCTTCAAGGGCCTTTTCACAAATATCTTTTGCTAATATACTTGCTTGTGCTTGTTTTCCAAAAGTTCTTAATGTCTCACCAGCGTATCTGACAGCATCTTCAAAATTCCCTTCATTTGGTGTATGAAAAGTATCTCCAAAGGCATTAACCACATTCTGAATATACACAGGCTTAACTGTAACATCCCCTGCAAGTTCAGGGGGTCCGTTATTATCATAATTATCTATTGGTTGAACCAAAATCTTGTCCATTAATTCAGCCACCCTTTTTGGGTCAACATTTGAGTCAACACCAATTTCATGTAAAAATTTCTCATCTACCTCCAACCCCCCCATGAGAGATTTGCACACCTTTGAACCATAATCTTCCCAAATTAACCCAAAAGAAGCATAAGGAACACCATTTTCTCTTTCCCCAGCACCACCTCTTTGATGATGATCGTAATCACCTGTAGGGGGGTGATATTTACCACCAACGTCAACTCTTAAATCAGCCTTTGCGAGTTCATCAGGATTTCTTGTTCTAACAACATAGAGACCAGAATTGAGTCTGTATAGTGAAGCTACTGAAAAAACATCATCTGAATGAAACCTTCCATCATGAACAGCAACTGTTCCAATTCTCGAAATATTTTTTGCCCCATTAGTCATAATATAACCATTTGTTACTTAGTAATAAGTACATAATATTTATAAAGCTTTCAGTAGACAAAATGTTCACAAAAATAGCCCTTAAACAGAGGCAAGCCTCCAGTATACACCCTTTCCAATCCTTCTCCCAACAACAAAACCCCTCCCCTGGAGTCTATTAAGATATTTCTCTGTGGTCTTCCAAGACATTCCTGCCCTTTCACTTACTTGTGTAGTTGAAAGGATAATCCTTCTTTCATGTTAAGTGAAGTGTTCTCTCTGTCCAATCATTCTTTCACCAGTCTTATTTTCAATATCTTCTCATCATTGCTTTTGGGGTTGGGATGGTAAGTTTACGCTTTACTGAGGCAGGCCTTCACGAAACCCATGAAAAGAGGGTTCGGCTTCAGCGCCCTGGAAGTGAACTCGGGATGCGCCTGTGTGGCCACGAAGAACCTGTGACCGGGCAGCTCCAGAAACTCCATTAGCCTCCTGTCAGGCGAGACCCCCGAGAAGACCAGGCCGCCCTTCTCAAGCCTCTCCACGTAATCCGGGTTCACCTCATATCTGTGCCTGTGCCTCTCCTTCACCACACCCGAACCGTACAGCCTCCTAACCAGCGAGCCCTCCAGGAGATTCGCTGAATACTCCCCCAGCCTCATGGTTGCCCCGTAATTCTTCTCCCTGACGTTCTCCTTCTGCTCCGGCAGTATGTCCACGACAGGGTGCTTTGTTTCGGCTATCTCGGTCGAGTTCGCGCCCTCGAGGCCGCAGACGTTTCTCGCGAACTCGATAACGGCCAGCTGCATCCCGTAGCAGAGCCCGAGATATGGTATGTTCTTCTCCCGGCAGTGCCTTATGGCCGCAACCTTCCCCTCCACCCCGGAAGAGCCGAACCCCCCCGGGACGATTATCCCGTCATAATCCTCCAGGCTCTCAAGCGCCTTTCCCCCGCCCTCAAAATCCTTGGAATCAATCCACTGTATATTAGACAGGGTCCCGTTCGCCCATGATGCCAGCTTCACTGACTCTATCACAGATATGTACGAATCCTCCAGCGTGAAGTCCCCCACGTCGAAGTATTTCCCCACGATGCCCACCCTGACCTTCTTCTTGGCTTCGCTGAATCTGTTCACGAAGCCTTCCCATTCCCCCATCTTCCCCTCCCTGTACTCCATCCCGAAATGAGCGAGCACCTTCCTGGTCAGGGTCTGATTCTCGAATATGAGCGGCACTTCGTATATGTTCTCGATGTCCGGGTTCGAGATGACGTTCTCCTTCTTCACGTTGCAGAAGACCGACAGCTTCTCCTTCCTCACGTCGTCAATGAAGCAGGGGGAGCGGGCAACGATTATGTCGGGCTGTATCCCAGTCTCGTTGAGCATCCTGACAGAGTGCTGAGCGGGCTTAGTTTTCATCTCCCCTATGTTCGCGGGCACTGGCAGGTAGACCACGTGGACGAATAACATCGGCTCCCCCCTGAGATGCATGGACCTGAAGGCCTCTAGGAAAAGCACGTTCTGGTAGTCCCCTATCGTTCCGCCGACTTCTATCAGCATGAATTCCGCGGACGTCTCCTCCGCTAGCGACCTGAGTCTCCTCTCCACCTCCTGTGGTATGTGCGGTATCACCTCAACACACTTCCCGCCAAACTCAAGGTTCCTCTCCTTCTCTATCACTGTCCTGTAGACCTTGCCGGTGGTTATGTTGTTCTCCCTTGAAAGATCCTCCCCCAGAAACCTCTCGTACGTCCCGATGTCCTGGTCGGTCTCCCCACCGTCCGCGGTCACGAAAACTTCCCCATGCTCCGTGGGCCTCATGGTTCCGGCATCTATGTTGATGTAGGGGTCTATCTTCACTATGTTGACGCTGTGCCCTTGTGACCGAAGAACCTTGCCTATGGAGGCAGTGACGACGCCCTTCCCAAGGCCGGATATCACCCCTCCGGTGACAACAACAAATCTGGTTCTAATTCCGGATTTCGGCATACATATTATCCGAAGGCCTAAATAAAAGCTTTTGGTGCGTCATCTGTCCGTGTACTTGTTTTCCCTGTCCTTCTTTGCGAAAATCTCTATGTTCTTCTGCGGATCCACGATGAAGTTGCCTGCGAGTATGTTTCTCCCCACTATCACGGGGAAGTTCATGTGCGACCTGTCCTGGAGGTTGACTTCTGTGTCGAACTCGACCCCCATTATCCTCAGCTTGGCCTTTACCATAGGCCTCCTGACAATCCCCTTCATGGAGGGGTTTTTCACCCTGATAAGCTTCACGACAGGACCCAAAACCGCCTTTGATGCAAGCGTAATGTCCACTGATGTGGTTTTTGCCCCCGTGTCGAAAAGCGCATCAGACAGTACACTCTTTTCTCCCAGTATCTCCACCTTTTCCACAAGGCCCACCAGTTTTTTGGCCATACGTAATATTAATCAGCACGCCTTAATAACTAATGCCATGGACCTAGCCAATCCCCGGATCAGGGGCATGGAGGAGAGGGAGTACCAGAGGAGCATATCCAAGTCGGCGGCCGGCAGGAACACCCTGGTATGCATACCCACGGGTCTCGGAAAGACCAACATAGCCGTGCTGGTGGCCGCCGAGAGGATCGGCAGGTTCCACGGATCCTCGGTGCTGATGCTCGCCCCCACGAAGCCGCTCGTCCTCCAGCACATGAAGACCTTCAAAAAGTTCCTCGACTTCCCGGAAGGCGACTTCCAGGCGGTCAC
>CAZMBQ010000013.1:0-1731 GCA_964564705.1 uncultured archaeon | reverse complement strand
CCCTCCCAGAAAAGGAAACCCCTTTACGGCAGCAGGCTGATATTCGCGACTCCCCAGACGGTCCAGAAGGACCTCGAGAGCGAGCGCATTTCCCTCCGCGACTTCAGCCTCCTCATAATAGACGAGATACACCACGCGGTCGGCAGGTACGCATACCCCTACATAGCGAAAAGGTACATGGGCGAAAGTTCCATTTCGAGGATACTGGGCCTAACTGCCTCCCCAGGGGGCAGCAGGGCAAAAATAATGCAGATATGCAAAAACACGGGCATAGAGGCGGTTGAGATAAGGACAGAGGACGACAGCGACGTGCGCCCCTACGTTAAGGAGAAGGACCTGAAATGGGTCGAGGTCTCACTCCCGGAGAAATTCCTGAAAATAAAGTCCCTTCTCGACGCCGCGTACGAAAGGAGGGCGGGCAGGCTCGGAAGGATAAGGTCGAAAAAGCAGCTCCTTGACCTCCAGAAAAAGCTCCAGGAAAGCATAAGGAGGGGAAACAAATCCGCTTTCGGTCTCTCCTCGCTCGTCGCGCAGGCAATAAAGATAGAGCACGCCTCCATGCTCCTCGAGACCCAGGGAATATCCATGCTTCGCAGTTACCTGAAGAGGATATCAGAGGAGAAGACTCGGACATCCGCCTCCCTGATGAAGGACGAGGCCTTTTCAAACGCCTTCTTCCTGGCAGAATCCCTTTTCAGCCAGGGAAGCAGGCATCCCAAGATGTCGAGGCTCTTCTCGCTTATAGAGGAGGAGTTCCGGAATTCCCCGGAGTCCAAGATAATAGTATTCGCCAGCTTCCGGGAGACGGTCAAGGCCATAGAGGAGATGCTCAGGAAAGTGGAGAATGCGAGGCCCGTGATGCTCGTGGGCCAGAGGGAGATATCGCAGAAGGAGCAGATGGCGATAATAAGGAATTACAGGGACGAGTCGAACGTGCTAATCACCACCTCAATAGGGGAGGAGGGCCTTTCTCTGGAATCGGCTGATCTTGCCGTGTTCTACGAGCCTGTCCCGAGCGAGATACGCCAGATACAGAGGCGCGGCAGGGTCGGGCGCACCAAGGTGGGGAGAGTCGTGGTGCTGGTGACCAGGGATACGAGGGACGAGGCATATAGGTGGTCGGCATACCACAAGGAGAGGAAAATGAAGAAAACCCTGCAAGAAATGCGCTTGGGCAGGGCCTTAACCTGAAGTTAATGCGGTTTCACATGAAGAAAACATAAATATAAGATATATATTGCAGGACAGAAATCTTTTTAAATGAAGAGTGATATATATTATTACTTTATTTTCACTGTTCAGAGGTAAAAAATGAAGAAACAAATCAAGAAGGCGCGGAATCGGGTGCCAAGGGCGAAAAAAAAGGCCCGTCTGAGCAAAAGAAAGCCCGCTAAAGGGCTCCTGAGGAAAGCCAGAAAATCCCCAAGTCCCGCCCCCGGGAAGAAGCTGAAGCCCTCCAAGGGAGCACCCAAAAAGCGCCCCCCGGACAGAAGGAGTGTCAAGCCAAATCACACCTCTATGAAATCTGAGGCATCGGCTCCAAGGCCAAGAAACTTTTCGGCAGCGCCCGAAAGCATGGCGCCGAAAAAAACCTCAGCCTCCACAGGCTGCCCCGAATGCGGATCCCAGAAGATAAGGTACGACAACTCCCGCGGGGAGACCGTATGCGAGTCCTGCGGATTTGTCGTTTCCGAGAGCATGATTGACGTCACCCAGGAGTGGAGGGCCTTC
>CAZMBQ010000012.1:0-11445 GCA_964564705.1 uncultured archaeon | reverse complement strand
CAAGACCGTGGGCAAAGATGGGCCATTTCCCCTGGACAAGTTCAAGCTCGTCATGCCTTCTGCTCCGGCAGAGCAGATGGACAAGATAAGGGAGGCCGCGAGCATAATAGAGAACACCCCCCTCAAAGACATGGGCAAAATAGGGAAAAGAATGGAAAGCGTGGAAAAGGGCCTCGCCAGGATCGAGGAGCGCCTATCCTCAATGGAGTTCGACTCCTCGCCCGAAGGCCTCATGAGCGAGGTGGAAAACCTCAAAGCGGTCGTGGAATCCCTTCCCAGGAAAGGCGCCCCTGCCTCCAGGGGGATGGCACCCCTCCTCGCAAGGCTAGAAAAAACCTCCAAGGAACTCGGTTCGCTAAAGAGCGAGGTCGCCTCCCTCAAGCATCCGCAACCACACAAGGCAGGAACCAAAAACCTCGAGTCCTCCCTGGAAAAGCTCAGGGCCGATGTGGAGTCTCTCAAGTCCCGCCCGCGCTCCGGCCAGCCCGCAGGAACCAAAAGACTGGAGTCCGCACTCGAACGGCTGAAAGTCGATGTGGAGTCCCTGAAATCCCGCCCCAAAAAGGAGCCCGCCCCTGATCCTGTGAAGCTCTCTTCCCTTGAATCAGAGCTCCAGACCCTCAAGCAGAGGATATCCGGTCTCAAGCCAGTCAAGATACCCGCGGGTCTGGACAGTGAAGTTGAGTCGCTCAAGTCAGATGTCCGTGACCTCCTATCCATGCGGAAGGAGATCGAGTCCCTCAGGAAAGCAGCGTCCGCCCCCAGGATCCCACACGCGCGGATAGAGAAGGCGTCCGCAGAAAGCGCGGTCAATGCCCGCGCGCTCTCAAGGGCAGTCTCCCAGCTGAAGAAGGAGATAGCAGCCGTCCGCAAGGAGGCGATGGAGGCAGCCGAGAACGAGAAGAAGGAAGCGATAAGCTTCATGGTGAATGAACTCAGGAAACTGGTGAGTAAATGAAGGAGCAGAAAAAGGAGATGAAAGCCCTGAAGGAGGATTTCCACAACCTGATCAGGGACCTCCAGGAGCAGAAGTTCAGCGCATTCCTCAAGGACCTGGACGCCAAAATAGACAGCCGGATAAGCTCCATAGAGAAGCCCGCAACATCCCCGAATCTTGAATTCCGGGTAGCAAGCCTTGAGAAGAAGCTGTCAGCCCATCCCGGGACCGCAGCCACCTCTGGCCTGATACCCAAGGTCGTGTCCCTCGAGAAGAAGCTCGATTCCCTCGAATCATCCCCTCCCCTCGAGTCCCGCCTTGCAGCCCTCGAGAAGAAGCTCCATACCATAGAGAAGAAGCCCACCTCCCCTGCTCCGAAGCCGCCCCCAATCAAGCCCGCACTTGACAGCATCACAGAGTTGAAGAAGAAGGTCTCATGGCTTGAGAAGGAGGTCACGAGCCCCGCGCCCGAACCCCCTTCGATGGAGCCCCTCTTCAACAGGGTGAAGGAGCTCGAGAAGAGGACCTCCTCCCTGATCTCTGAGGTGAGGAAACCCCTCCCCCAAGTTCCCTCAATCAAGCCCCTTGAGGAGAAGCTCGATTCTCTCAGCAAGAAGCTCATCTCTGTCGAGAAGCAAGCAGGCATCCACCCCAAACCCCCTTCGCTCAGGCCGGTCTTCTCGAGGATAGATGTAATGGACAAGAAGTTCTCCGCCCTCCAGTCAGAGGCAAAGCGCCTCCTTAAGGCCCCTCCCCGGCCCACTGAACTTGTCTTCACCAAGCTCAATACCCTTTCGAACGATGTCACTTCCCTGAAGCGCTCACTCGCAAGGAGCAGGTCCAGGATGGAGGAGGAGCACCAGGAAAGGATACCCGCCCTGGTGGAAGACCTGAACCAGAGGATATCCTCCATTGAGAAGAGGATGGGGAGCGAGGATGAAATGATCTCACTCCGCCAGGAGACCGAGAAGCTCGAAAAGCACCTCCGCGCAGTGGACAGGAAGGCGAGCAACCCGCCCAAGCCCCCCTCACTCAAGCCCCTGGAGGAGAGGATGAAATCCCTCCACAAGAAAATCCTCACGGTCGACAAGGAAGCCAAGCGCCTGATCTCCAAGCCCAAGCTCCCTCCGATGGGATTGGTGCTGGGCAAGATATCCGCCCTTGAGAAGAGTCTCATAGAGGTGGACAGGAAGGCGAGCAACCCACCCAAGTCACCTTCCTTCGATCCTGTTTACCAGCGGATTGAGTCCCTCCACAAGAAAATCCTCACGGTCGACAAGGAAGCCAAGCGCCTGATCTCCAAGCCCAAGCTCCCTCCGATGGGATTGGTGCTGGGCAAGATATCCGCCCTTGAGAAGAGTCTCATAGAGGTGGACAGGAAGGCGAGCAACCCACCCAAGTCACCTTCCTTCGATCCTGTTTACCAGCGGATTGAGTCCCTCCACAAGAAAATCCTCACGGTCGAGAAGGAAGCCAAGCGCCTGGTATCGAAGCCCGGTACCCGGCCATCCGATCTTGTGATGGGAAGGATAGAGTCCCTCGGCAAGGAGGTCGCCTCCCTCAGGAAGTCCATTGCCCTGAACAGGGAGCTCATTGAAAAGGAGAGGAAGGAATACCTCCCAACAAGAATGGGAGCCCTGAGGAAGCGCCTTGCCGCCCTGGAGAAGATGGCAAGGAAGCCCTCCCCCTTCATCAGCTCCAAGGTCGCGGCCCTCGAGAAGAGGCTGCTTTCAGTGGAGAAGAAGCCCGACCCCACAATTCCGAAGCCTCCCTCCCTGAAGCCGCTCCTCTCCAGAATGGCCCTCCTCAACAAGAAGGTCGCTGCCCTGGAAGGCAAGGCATCCAAGCCAGAGGTCCGGGCAGCGCGCAGGGAAGCAGCTGCCCTGAAGAAGCGCCTTGCCGCCCTTGAGACCAGCCACAGGAAAGTCGAGGCAGAGATGAAGAATCTCGTCCCCACGACCGAGCTCAAGGAAGTGGAAGAGAAGCTGGAATCAGTGGAGGAGCACGATTACGAACCCGCACTGAGGGAGATGGAGGAGAGGAGGATAGGTAGCGAGCGACAGGCCCTCAAGCGCATGGACGCGATGGAGCTCCGCCTGCAGAAGGCCGTCGACGAGATGTCGAGGAGCCTCAGCAGGTCAGAGGTCGAGCTCACCAAGAAGGTCGAGGAAAGGAGCACAGAGCTCGAGGGCATGATTTCCAGAGGGGACTTCACCATGAACAAGAAGCTGAACTCCCAGTTCCTTAAGTGGCTCTCTGGCCTGGAGGAGTCGGTCAAGAAGCGCGTCGAGGACAGTCTTGGGGCGATAAAGGAGCTGGGCAAGCAGCTGGACGCGGTCAGGATGGAATACGCGACAAAGAAGGACCTCGAGGACATGGAGCACGAGGTTCTCGTCCCGGTCAGCGACATGGATAGGAAAGTGAGAAAGCTCGTCCGCAGCGAGCTCTCGCGCCTGAAGGCAGAGATCGACAAGACAAGGTCGCTCGAGAAGATAGACGCGGGCGTCCTCCAGAAGGAGATAGACAGGGTGGTGAAGGAGCTCGAGAGGCAGAGGACAGACACCCTCGAAGAGGAGATAGGAAGGATGGTCAGGGACAGTGAAAGATTGAAAAAGAACAGGATGTAACTATAATCAGGGGTAATGCTCATGGCAGAAAAGGCAAAGGTGGCCAAGGATCACAGCAAGCAGGTGAACCTGCTTTCCGAGCTGATAGACAAGAAGATAGAAGTGCGCGTCTCAGGCCTCGAAAGCACCGTTACAAAGCTCTTCAGGCTCTTCAAAAACATGAAGCAGCACTCCTCCCCGAAAAAGGTCGCGGAGCTCGAGAAGGGCTTCAACCACCTGAAGGAGGCGATGGAGGATTTCAACGTAAAGGCCCTTGAGGAGGACATATTCAGGAAGTTCGCCGAGTTCAACAGGAAGCTCTCCCACTCGGTCGAGGGCCAGAACAGCGTGATAGAGAACCTCGAGATAGAGTTCTCCGCCCTCAGGAAGAGCTTCGAGGATTTCGAGGTCTTTGGAAAGGAGCTCGAGGAGGCCGACATAATCGCCCTGAAAAGGGACGTGGAGTCCCTCAAGACAAAGGCAGAGTGGCTTGAGCTTGAGCTGAGCAGGCTGAATACCAGGCCCCTGACGGAAAGGGTGGAGGAGCTCGAGAACCGCCTGCGGACGATGCGCATCGTGCAGCCCACGATTATCGAGTGATCGGCTTTGTTTAAAAATTCCGTCCTGTTTAAAAAGTGAGGATTCTGTTTGGTGATTAGTCACTTTTCGGACCAATCCCTCCTTAATACCACTTGAACCAATTTATTAAATACGTCATCATTTCGATAATTGAACCTGAACTCCATCTCCTTCAGGTACCAGTAGTAGTTGTGTTTCCCTATACCATGGAATTTCAGGAAACGCTCCTTTGCAAATGACCAGAATCCATTTTACGTATTTATTGGGTAGTTTGTACAGACGACTATTATTACAGAAAATGCATCTTCTGCCCCTGGTAAATTTGGCAACCACGTTTCTCGTTATCATGCGTATATATTTGGTTCCAAAGTTAAACAATCACCTAAAGTCCACCTTAAAAGCTACTTTTTAAACAAAGCCCGAATGATCCAAACCTATAAAAACCTCCTGGGAGAAGTAATATCATGAAATCAACAATCACGTCCTTCGTGATAGGGGTCATAGTCGGGCTTGCCCTGGCATACTACGTCCTCCCGCAGGTGGGCATAAACCTTTGACCGCAACGCTTTTTTATTCTCTCTCCCGAAACCCTTAGCATGGGCTTTCTGGACATGTTCAGGAAGAGGGAGAAACCACCCCCTCCCTCGATGCCAGTGGAAGTGCCCCCCGAAAGAGTCGTTTCGAACTGCAGGGCCGCACTTTCCAGGGAGCTGGAGGAATCGGTGGAAAAGTCCCACTCCTTCCAGTCCAGGCTCCGCTCCCTCTTCAACGGCCTCCCTCTCCAGCCGCTCGAGAAGGCCGCGTTCCAGAAGTCTGACAGGCGCTATGCTGCGGTGAACATGCTCAAGGATTCCTACGTGAAGAGAATGAAGTCGCTAGCCTCCAACCTCCCCGAACCCGGAACAGCCTATCCCGAAGTCCAGGGATTCAGGGAAGCCGCCTCCTCGATCCTCGCGGAAATGAAGAAGGCCACACCCAAGCAGGCGTTCTCAATCTCCACCTACTTCAAGGAGGAGAGCCGGCCAGTGGTGGAGCGCATGAAGGAGATAGATTCCCTCCTCCACTCCTTCAGAGAGTTCCTGGATCAGGAAAACGCAATGGCCTCCCTCCACTACCTCGGGAAGGAGGCCGCCGGGTTCAAGGGCCTCCTGGAGAAAAGATCCGCCCTCGAGAAGGAGCGGCAGTCTGCCCTGAAGGAGGCCTCCCTCGCCTCCGTGAAGAAGCAGGCAGTTGAGAGGAGCCTCGAGAACCTCCTCTCCGGCAGCGAGTGGAAGGCAATGTCCTCCCTCAGAAGCGAGATCGCCTCCCTTGAGCAGAAAGCAGCCGAGATCCGCCAGGAAGCCTCGGAAGTCCTCTCGGCCCTGAAGAGGCCGCTCAAGAAGGCTGCGCACGCTTCTGGTGGGAGCGGCTTGAAGCAGCTTCTCTCCCCAGTGGACGCGCTCTTTTCAGAAGGCGAGCACCCGATAAGAAAAGCCCTGGAAAACATACGCTCCCTTGAGTCTCGAGGTAGCATCTCACTGAAGGGAAGCGAGAGCCAAAAGCTCCTCCGCCTCGAGGACCTCCTCTCCTCAGGGAAGCTCAGTGAACTGAAGCAGGAGCACGCAAGGCTCCTCACCTCGGCCAGGAAAAGGCAGGAGCAGGCAGACCACTCCCTCCCTGCCCGGAAGGCCGGGCTGGAGTCAGAGGCCGCCTCCCTCGCCTCCAGGGCATCCTCCCTCAGGGAGCAGTCAGCCGAAGCGGCCCGCGCCCTCGAAACTCTCGAGCCCGAGATCGCATCCAAAAAAATGGTCCTGGAAACACTCGCGTTAAAAAACACCGGACGCCAAATAAGGATAGTGTAGCTATGCCCGACAGGAAGCCGTTCCAGAAGCCCGCTGTCCTGAGGATAGCGAGGAAGGTCGCCTCCAAACAGGTGTGCGACCACTGTCTCGGCCGCCAGTTCGCGATGCTCTCCACTGGTATGACCAACCGGCAGCGGGGAGAAATCCTCCGCGCCCTCCTCAAATCAGGGGAACCCCGGGAATGCAGCGTCTGCGGCAACCTCTTCAGGTCCCTGGAAGACTGGGCAGGAAAGGCAGTCAAAGCCCTCGATGGCATCTCATTCTCCACCTTCCTCGTTGGCACCAAGCTCAGCCCCGATCTGGTGATGAAGGAGGAGGAGCTCTGGGAAGAAGTGGGCATCACTCACTGCGAGCCCCTGAAGTCAGAACTGAACAGGGAGCTGGGGAAGCTCCTCCACAAGAGGACAGGAAAGGAAGTCTCTGACATACCCGACATCACGGTGATACTCAGCCTTGCCCGCGGCCGCATAGAGCTGCAGATAAGGCCCCTCTTCATCAGCGGGAAGTACCAGAAACTCGTCCGCGGCATCCCCCAGACGAAGTGGGACACATATCCCGAGACAGTCGAGGACATAATAGCAGCCCCCTTAATGAAAGAGTCTTCTGCCACTGCCCACAGCATGCATGGCGCGGGCAGGGAGGACATAGACGCGAGATGCCTGGCATGGAGGCCCTTCGTCCTCGAGCTCGAGAACCCAAGAAAGAGGACCCTTCCCCTGAGGAAGGCGGAAAAGGAGATAAACAGGAGCGGGAAGGTCAAGGTAAAGGATTTAAGCCTGGCAGGCAAGAAAGATGTCATAAGGACAAAAGAGATGAGACCCGATAAGTCCTACCGCGTCCTCGCAATCTTCGACAGGCCGGTGAAGGAAAAGGACCTCGCCTCTTTAAAAACCCTCGTGGGAACAATAAGCCAGAAAACCCCCACAAGAGTGCTCCACAGGAGGTCAGACCTCCTGAGGAGGAGAAGGGTGCTGGGCATACGCTCGAAGCCCCTCTCAGGCAGGAGCGTCCGGCTGGACATACGTGGGGAGGCCGGCCTCTACATAAAGGAGCTGGTAACAGGCGACAACGGCCGCACGGTCCCCTCTGTCTCGGCCCTCCTCGGCCCCGTCAGGGTAAAGGAGCTGGACGTTACAGGAATACACCTGGAGGAAGATCATGGTAAAGGCAAGCATGGGTCTCAGGCGCGGGACAAGAAGGAAGTTCAAGCGAGGACCAAGGGAAAAGTTCACGGTCTCAAGAAAAACAAAAGAATTTAAGCAGGGCGACAAAGTAATAATCAGCATCGACCCTTCCACACAGGGCGGCTCCCCACCCTCGGTATACTTGGGGGTCACGGGTACTGTCAAAGGAAGCAGGGGAAGGGCATACTTGGTGTTCACGAGCCTCGGGAACAAATCCAAGAAGCTCCTCCTTAGGCCCGAGCACCTGCTGCATTACAAGGAGAGATACAATGGAAGTGATAAGTGAAGAGCTCGTCCCAATGTCGAGGGCAAGGAAGATACTCGAGGACAAGGCCAAGGAGGAAGAGCTTGGCTACGAGCAGAACAACGCCCTCGAGTACCTCAAGAAATTCTCAAAGCTCTCCCTGAAGAAGTCCGAGGAGCTCCTCAAGGAGCTCGGGAAGATAGCAAAGCTCAAGGACAGGCACAAGGTGAACATAATAAACTTCCTCCCAGAGGATGCGGAAGATCTCAGAATACTCTTCTCGAACGAGGTAGTGAGGCTGACAGAGGACGACAAGAAGGCGATCCTCTCTGCAGTCAAGAAGCATTTGTGAATCGCTTTTAAAGCAGGAAGGCAAAAATCAACCAAACACTCATGCAAGCGTGCCCCGCCCCAAGGTGATGTGAATGAAGCCGAGAAAGGAGATAAAGAAGGACGAATGGACAGTCGTTCTCGACTTCCTCCCCCAGGGCCACTACAGCATGGACAGGGCCCAGCCGGTCGCCCAGGTCCTCGGCGAATCCTACTTCTCCCTCCTCGATGTGATAGTCAGGGACGAGGTCAAGCTCAAAGCAGGCGACAGGGTATACATAGGCGAGGACAAGCGCAAGGAAGTGAAGTACATAAGGGGCCGCATGGGCATCGGCGATCTCACTGTGGCTGCCAGGGAAGAGCTTGAAAGCACGATCGAGCGCCTGGTAAAGGGCAGCCCCCAGCGTTTCATTGAATTCTTCAACAAGTCCGGTCAGATAACCAACCGCCTCCACCAGCTCGAGCTCCTCCCGGGCGTGGGAAAGAAGCACCTCTGGGCGATCCTGGACGCGAGGAAGGAGAAGCCCTTCGAGTCCTTCGAGGACATAAAGAAGAGGGTTCCGCTCCTCCCCGACCCCGAGAAGATGGTGGTCAGGAGGATAATCGAGGAGATAGAGGACAAGGACAAGTTCCGCATCTTCGTCCCGAGGATGGAGAAGCAGCGCAGGGGCTACCGATAGCCCAAACCAATAAATACTTTACTCACCCATTACTAACTGTTTGCAATGATGGTAAAGGACGTGATGCACGGGGAGGTCAAGACCATTTCTGAGGACTCCACTGTCAGAGAAGCAGCAGAGGAGATGAAGAAGTTCAGGATAGGCAGCCTGGTGGTGGTCAGGGACTCCAGGCTCCTCGGGATATTGACTGAAAGGGACATCCTTGACAAGGTGGTTGCAGAGGGCGGGGACTCCACCACCACCAGGGTGAAGGACATAATGACCCGGGAGGTCGTGATGGTAAAGCCCGAGACAGAACTCGGTGAGGCCGCCACCATAATGTCCGAGAGGGAGATAAAGAAGCTCCCGGTGATAAAGGGCAACAGCCTGGTGGGCATAATAACCGCCTCGGACCTCTGCGCGGCAGAGCCCAAGATGATGGAGCAGCTCGCTGCCCTCATGCTCATATCCAAGAAAAAGACAGTGGCCGGCTGATTTCTGCCTTGTGCCCGGGACGCGGGAAAGCGCGTTCGGAAACAGTTTTATTAATTCCTGCGCCATATTCTATAACCAAGGGCTCGTAGCTTAGTGGTAGCCTCCTGGCCGCTCTAGAGCGCCTGTCTTATCAGTGGCCTCCCCCCGGGGATGCCGCTGGGCAAAAGGCTTTCGCTCATCCACGGAAGCGTGAATGCAGGAGGTCCAGGGTTCGATACTGCCAAGGGCAGCGGAAACCCCTGCGAGCCCAATCCCCTTTACACCCAGAATGCCCACTCTAATGGGCAAAAGCTTAAATATTTTTGCACCAATATAATTTATCTCTGAAGGTATTCGCTATGAACGGCAATTTAGGAATGGCAAACATTGGGGGCCAACCCATACTGGTCCTCTCAGAAGGCACCCAGCGGACCAGGGGCAAGGATGCCCAGAGGAACAACATAGCTGCCGCAAGGACAATAGCCGATGCAGTTAAGACCACCCTCGGCCCCAAAGGCATGGACAAGATGCTCGTGGACTCGGTGGGAGACATAGTCATAACAAACGACGGAGCCACCATCCTCAAGGAGATGCAGATAGAGCATCCGGCAGCGAAGATGATGGTCGAGATAGCCAAGACCCAGGACGATGACGTTGGCGACGGCACCACTTCCGCGGTGATAATCGCGGGGGAGCTACTCAAGAAGGCAGAAGACCTCCTCGATCAGGAGATACACCCCACGGTCATAACCCGCGGCTTCAGGCTCGCAAAGATGAAAGCCCTGGAGATAATGGGCAGCATATCCAGGCCCGTGGGTATAAAGGACGATTCAATACTTGAGCAGATAGCCATCACCGCGATAACCGGGAAGTCCGCCGAGAAAGCCTCCAAGGAGCTCGCGAAAATCGCGGTGGACGCGATAAAGAAGGTGGTTGCAGACGCCCCCCTCGACACAGACAACATCAAGATTGAGAAGAAAGCCTCTGGCTCCATGAACGACACCCAACTGATAGAGGGCGTCCTCGTGGACAAGGAGGTCGTCCATTCCTCAATGCCCCGCAGAATCGAGGACGCAAAGATAGCCCTTATTGAGTCCGCGCTCGAGATAAAGGAGCTCGAGTCCGACGCCAAGATATCCGTCGATTCACCTGAGAAGATGCAGGCCTTCCTCGCAGAGGAGGAGAGGATGCTAAAGGAGATGGTGAACAAGGTCACGGGCTCAGGCGCAAACGTCGTCCTCTGCCAAAAAGGCATCGACGACACGGTCCAGCACTTCCTCGCAAAGGCGGGGGTGATGGCTGCGAGGAGGGTCAAGAAGTCCGACATGGAGCTGCTCACAAAGGCCACTGGTGGCAAGATAATCTCCAACACCAAGGATCTCTCCAAGGAGGATCTCGGCTACGCAGGACTCGTGGAGGAGAGGAAGGTTGCCGGGGACGAAATGATATTCATCGAGAAGTGCAAGCGCCCGAGGGCAGTCACCATTCTCCTCCGCGGCGGCACAGAGCACGTCGTGGACGAAGTCGAGAGGGCAATGGAGGACGCGATAAAGGGCATCGCCTCGGCCCTGGAGCTCGGCAAGATAGTGGCAGGCGGCGGCTCCCCTGAAATGGAAACCGCCAAGGGCCTCAGGAAGTATGCCGAGAGCTTCAAGGGAAGGGAACAGCTCGCTGTCCTCGCTTTCGCTGATGCGGTCGAAGTGATACCAAGGAGCCTCGCAGAGAACGCGGGCCTGGATCCAATAGACAAGCTCGCGAACCTCAGGGCAAACCACGATAAGGGCGAGGTCACGAGCGGTCTGGACGTCTTCACGGGCCAGACTGCCGACATGTTCAAGATGGGCGTAGTGGAGCCCCTCAAGATAAAACTCCAGGCAATAAAGTCCGCCGCAGAGGCGGCCGAGATGATACTGAGGATAGACGACATAATTTCTGCAGGAGGAAGCAAGCCCCCCTCCCCTCCGGGAGGCATGGGCGGGATGGGCGGCATGCCCGAGATGTGACCCCTTAACCGCTTAAATTTATATACTGGATTAAACAATAAATACACATGGAACATGACGACGAATACGAAGTCATCCCGATTTCTCCCCTGCGGAAAATGGAAAGACGCCTCTCGAAGATGGAAAGCGTCAGCTCCTCAGCGGAAACGAGGAGACTCATAGAACAGATAATAGAGCTGATAAAGTCCAACCAGAGAATAATCGACGACGTTGTCAAGGCAGACGCCGAGCTCAGGCACGAGATATCCGCCATCCCGGGAAAGATAGACGAGCTCCTCGCGAGCATGGGCGACTTCATCGATATACTTAAGGCCTCTGCCTCCGAAGAGGCGGCAGGCGCGGGAAAGGAATCAATGGAACCCCTCGTGAAGAAGATAACCGAGCTGGTCGAGCAGAACAAGAAGACCCAGGAGATAGGCCAGGCAACCCTGACCAGCCTCGACACCATAGACAAGCGCCTCAAGCGCTTCCTCGTCCAGGGAACCCCTTCTTCCTACAGGAGGCAGTAGCGGATGAACAGGAGTGCGGTGATCCAGGCTTCCACCCGTGCTCTTGCGATCCTCCTGGCAGGCATATTCTGCATGAGTC
>CAZMBQ010000011.1:9090-11642 GCA_964564705.1 uncultured archaeon | reverse complement strand
GGGTGGGAAGGGGGAGCCGAGGGAGTGGTTGAGGAGGAGGTGTTTGCCTTTCCAGGGGATTCCGGAAGGGTTTTTCCTACTCAGGAACGTACCGGACATTGTGTGGGTGGTTTCAGGGGAGAACAGGGTGGAGGGGTACAAAGGCGTGACTATCGTGCATACCAAGAAAGGGGCCTGGGTAAGGGTGAACCTGTTCACAAGGGAGGTTGTTTTTGGGGATTACAGGAAGCCTGAATAGAAGAGAAACATGAAGAGCATTAATACACCCATAGAATGGGTGCGCTTCACACCCCAAAGTGGGGGAAGGAGGCCTATTCCTGTCGCAGTGGTGAGGACAAGGAGCCCCAGGGGCCCGGTCAGGAGAAGGGTCATTATGAGGAGGAAGGTGATTGTGGTGAGGAGGAGGGAACGGTAATCGATTTTTTGGATGAGAATGGTAAATGACTTGGCTGCCTTCAGGGTAAGGATGGAGGCTATTCCTGTGGAGAAGAGGGCGGCCGAGAGAAGAAGAAGAAGCTCATTGAATCCGAGGGTTCCTATAACCCTTTCGACTGCTACGGCTACGCCTGAGCGGGGCCTGGATATAAGGTAGAGGGCCATGAGGGAGAAGAGGGCGGCCACCGTGTTTATACCCCCAAGGGCCACCAGAAAGCCGCGGAGGCCCTGGCTGTGGGTGAGGTGGTGGACCAGGACGCCTGCTTGGGAGGGGCCTATTCCTGGGAGGATGCCCACTATCATACCAGAGGCAAAGCCTTTTGTGATGGCTGAAAGGGTGGGTCTGGGTTTAATAGGGAGGATGAAGTGTTTCTGGGCAGGGATCTTCACACCTGAGAGGAGGCTCAGGAGGAGGGTGCTCATACCGAAAAGGCCGGTGAAAATAGGGAAAAGGATGTGTTGGGAGGAGAATGTTGGGGAGAGGGTGAGGAGGCCGAGGAGGCCTGAGAGGAGGAAAATTGTGGCGCCCTTGGGTTTACCGAGCCCCTTTTCAGTAAGGACCATTAGGGTGGTTATTAAGAGGAGGATTGGGGCCATATATAATCTTGTGTGCGCGTAGAGTGGAGGAAGGATTATCATCAGGAGGGGAAGAAGGAGGACGGAGAGGATGATGACCCCGAGGCCGCCTATCACTGTAAGGTAGACGGCTTCGTACCCTCTGCCCTGGAGGAGGTAGCGGTGGCCTGGGAGAACGGAGAGGGAGGTTTCACCTTCCGGCATGCCGAGGAAGACGCTTGGGACAAATGAGAGGAATGTGTGGGTGATTGCCATGGTTATTATGAAGAGGATTAGCGAGGAAGGGGGGAAGAGTGTGAGGAGGAGTGGGGATAGGGAGATTGTTATCGCCGCGAGGGCGTTCGGGTGGATGCCTGGGACGAGGCCTGTGAGGGTGCCTGCGCCTATTCCGAGGAGGGAGAGGAGGAGAAGGTCAAACATCAACCACCCCACTTACTATCAACTCGAGCTCACCCTTGTATACATCTATCCTACCGATGAGGCAAAGTGGGCCAGGGGATATTTGGGCGCTTGTGGTGTTGAACCGGACGGCCCTTATCGTGCCTGTCTCGTCCCTCAGGGAGAAGAATGTGTGGCCTTTCTTGGAAGTGAAGATTTCGTAGGCGTGGCCGCAGAGCTTCACGGCCCGTCCAATGCTGTTGGGGGTTATGGATTTGAGTGGGGTGGTTGGTGTCTCAAGTGTGGTTGAGAGAAGGGCCATGAAAGCGAGGCCGGAAAGGGAGACTGTGAGGGACAGTTTAAGGAGAAAGGACTCCTCCATTTTTTTATTTTTGGTTTGGGTGGTTATAAAGTTGGGGGGTTCCGGAAGGGCTGACAGGGGAATATAACAGTGTAATAATCATGTTGGTGTGTTTAGTTAATGTACAGTAATATGAAAGACCCCCCATGGCTTCCAATGGAAAGGTCCTGTTGGTGTTGGTATGAATTTCATGGCGGGTTCACTTAGGGTTCACACACCCCCCCATTTCCACTCGAGGATCCAGGAATGAATGTTAATTCTACCGGAACAGTGGTTCTGTGAATTTCATTTTTGAACAGTTAAGCGCTTAGTGTGGGGGAGACATAATGGTGTAGTGTTTGTTTGGGTGGAGTTTTGGTTGTGGTATTATCAATATAATGTACGTTCTTGTCTTGTTGGGTGGTGTTTAGGGAAGGGTTAAAAATTCATGGAGACGGGAGTATAACAGTGTAATATTTATTTATGTGGGGTTTTGGAAATTTTGAAGTGAATGTATATAACAGTGTAATATCCGCTTTTGGGTTGTTTGTGTGGGGTGTTTTAGTGGGTTAAAGGATTCCAGATCCTGGTGGATATAACAGTGTAATATCCGCTTTTGGGTTGTTTGTGTGGGGTGTTGTGGGGAAATTAAAACCCAAGAGGATGTGGATATAACAGTGTAATATTTCACAACCCACACCATTTCCCAATTTCCAATACTCACCTCTCCTCAAACAATGAGGACAGAACCCCCTCCTTTCTGGGCCAACCTCTGTCCTGAGTAGTTTCGAGACATTCGCGCTATTTCTCCTCCTAAAAAACC
>CAZMBQ010000011.1:0-9080 GCA_964564705.1 uncultured archaeon | reverse complement strand
TTCCTACATTCCCCAACATGCGCCTCACCTCCGGAACAGTGTAATAGGCCTTGAGGGAGTTGAGGTAAAAGACAGTGTACGAAATCCCGGCTTTAATGAGAGCATTTACTGTTTTTTCAATGAGCCCTTTCCCAACATCCCTCCTAAGATCTGTGAAATAAACCAGGCGGTCTTTTTTAGCCACATGGAGCATCTCCCCAGGACGGCAACGGGCTTCTTGAAGTAATGGAAAGTGTCCTGGCACACTACCAAGTCAAAGCTGCCGCCTCTGAAAGGTATTTTCTCTGACCTCAAGCAGCGGAACTCCGCGCTTTCCAGGCCCGGGCGCTTCCTCGCGGCACTGAACATCGTCCTTGAAGCATCTATGCCAGACAGCCCCGGCCCCTGCCTCCGGAACTCGAGAAGCAGCCCGACGCTGCCGAATCCCACGTCCAGGAAAGAACCCGCTGGCGGGATCCTGGGCAACAGTTCCGCGACAAGAAGATCGTCCCCCCCGGCCTTGGACCTGAAGTAGTTGAGCGCCCCTTGCCGGACATCTCCCCCTCATCTTCCAGTGCCCTCTTTTCCAGCTCCCTGAACGCGTACATAATTACATTTTGGGGAGCCCATTAAAATTATTGCCTGCTGCTCAATTGGCTTCGACGGTCTCGGAGGTGCCTTTTTTCGAGGAGAAGAGTATCCTGCCGCCGCAGGAGCAGACCCCGAGCAGGGGAATGTTCTGGTAGAAAGTGCTGCACTTCTCGCAGACGAAGCCCTTCACGTCCGCCACATTGATCATGGGCCCGGCACTGACAGGGCGGGACTTGTGCGTCCGGAAAGCGTCCATTATTCCCATCTGCTTGCCGTTCCCAAGGAGCTCTGACTTAGAGACGTTCAGTGCAGAGAATATCCTTTCCATGGGCGGTAGCAGTTGGTTCTCAATGTAATACTGCGAATCCACCTGCATACCCCTCTCCACCACGTACATGGGATCCTCGGCCCTCTTGGAGAGGAGATCAGTGCCCTTGACAATCACATATGGGATGCGGTCCCCGATGCCGGGTGCCTCCTGTGGGGAGCGGGTCTGTATCTTCTTCACAACCTCAATATGCGGCTGTATGCCGACATAACTCTTGGTGGATTTTGTCATGGTCTTGGTGACCACGAGCTTCTGGATGGGTATCTTCCCCTCAACAAGGTCGCCCACGATACTCTTGAAATGCTTGACCGCGCCCTTAATATCCTCCTTCTTGAGTATGGTGTCAATCACCTCCTTGATGGTGTCCCCGACAAGGAGGCACCAGTCCCTGCGCACGGTCTCTATACCCTTCATTATCATACCCTCCTCCCACCCCTTCCCTGTGGGAGTGAAGCTCCACGCCACATAACGCTTCTTGGTCAGGGGAAGGAAGCGCTTGAAAACCCTCTCGAACTCCAGTGCCATGACCCCGGGAAGGCCTTTCGTTATTCCTTCTGATATCTCCCTGGCTTTTTTCGCCACGGCCTCCAGCTCCTCTTCGGGAATGACCACGAACACGGAGTCAGTGTCCCCATAAACGACCCTGCAGCCATACTTCTCATCAATCTCCCTGGCCACGCTGCTTATTATCTGCCTGCCATAGGAGGTGATTGAGTTGGCCACGCCCATATTGTAAATCCTCGCGCGCGAGTAGCCGAGGTAGCCGTAAAACGCGTTCGCCAGTATCTTGAGCGCCCACTGCTTCGCGTAAAGTATGCGCTTCTTCTCCTTGTCCATCTCCTGGTTCATTTTCTTCTTGGCGGCCTTCCTCTCTGTTATCAACTCTTCTAGTATCCTGGGTACTATGCCGCGCCTCTCCTCCTTCTTCAGGAACATGGCCCCTGAAGGCGACTTCACCCCACCCTCCTTTACAAGGGTCGTGGGGCAGATGTTGAATGTCCTGATTATCGACGGGTACATTGAGGCGAAGTCGAGCACCACCACGTTTGAATGCAGCTTCTTTTCAGGCTCTATAACATAACCACCCACAAGCTCCTTCTTCTTCAGCTTCTCCCGCGTTGCCACGGTATGGGGGCCGGGCTTGCACGGCATGAGGTAGCCTTCCTTGTTGAACTCCCTTATGAGGAAATGCTCTATTCGGACTGTCTCGCCGCCGTCCAGGGTGTCCTGGAGGAGGGTGCCTGCCACCTTGGAGAGCGCCACGTACTTGTCCAGAAGCTTCAGCTCCTGGATCAGGTCAAGCGCCAGCACAGCGTCTTGCCTGGAGTAGTCGATGAGCTTCTTGTATCCACGGGAGTCGCCCTTCCATAACTTGCTAATCTCCGAATGCTTGACGTCCTCCTTCTTCTTTCCCAGGAGCTTCTGGGAGACGAAGTCCAGTCCGTAACGCTGGAGGGAGAAGTCCTTCTTGACAATCTCAAAGGAGTCCGCTATCACCCTACCGGAGATGTTTATTCTGTGCCTGGCGCCTATCTTCCTCGCCATCACCCCCCTGGTTGCACACCTCCCGAACACGGGCTTCACGCCTGTTTGGTGCATGCGCTCGAGGAGGTAGGGGAGGTCGAAGTTGTTGCAGTTGAAGCCGGTGATGATGTCGGGGTCGTAGCTGTTTATCATGTCCACAAACCCCTGGAGCATGGATTTCTCGTCATCAAAGGCCTCTGCCCCCGGCCCCGGCCTGGTGGACAGCACGAGGCTCCTGGCTCTCTTGTGTGTGGGGCTGAACGCGAGTGAGACCATGATCACCGGGTCCCTCCTAGCATCCGGGACACTACCCTCCACGACAGGGACGCACTCTATGTCCAGGGCAAGGATTCTCATGGGGGCGTCCTCCATCTCAATCGGTCCCATCCCGGTTATCTTGAAGCACTGGGAGGTATTCACTGTCGCCGTGTTTACGTCCCCACCCACAGTCCTGATCCAACCAAGCCCTTTCAGGCCCATATCATTCATGAACCTGTACTTGAAGAGGATGTCTGCCTCGAATACATCATTGCCTTTCCGCTGGAACATTTCCCTATATTCGGGAGTCTTGGCGGGCGCAGAGGTGACTATCCGCTGGAACACGGCCTCCTTGTTGTCTTTTGTATCCTTCCTCATAACCTTCTCTATCTTCTGGGCCTCGCCATTCATTCCAGAAACATCCACACCACCCTTCACATAGAAATACGGAAGGAAGCCCTCGTAAAACCCACAGACGCTCTTCCCTCCCGCGGTCTTTCCGAAAATCCTGATTATGGGCTTCTCATTCACCATCACATAATCAACGTCAAGTATCTGGAGCTCCATAAGTTCCATATAGTATGGGAGTCCAAAAATAAAAGCACAGAAGACCCGGCAGAATATATTATGGAACATATCCTTTTACAGGGACGAGGCCGCCGGGACAGGGAAACTATAATATAAATGGCCACAATATATTATGTATGGTTCCGCGGAAGGGTCTCATGGGGATAGAATACGTCACGACAATAACCATACTCCTTCTCCTGCTATCATCGTCCCCCACACTCCAGCAGTTCGCGGGCGGGGACCAAGGCGCGGAAGAGAATGGCGACGACTCGCCTCCACCTTCAGGCGAGGAGGACCAAGAAGAGGAACCAAAGGACAGTGGGGATACGGGCGGAGGCACCGCGGCCGCGCCGCCGAAGTTCATACAGCTCGATGACGGGAAGGACGCTGGCGGGCTGGACTACAATATCCCGGAGGAGGACAGCTACTACCTCTCCGAAATCATGGAGGCGAGCAAGACCATAAAATGGACCGCCCCCGAGAAGGAGGAGACGCTGATATTCAGGGCATCCCTGACCCAGGACCTGAGCAACGTGATGGAGGAGGTGCCTGCCAGATTCCTGCTCACCACAGAAGAGACTATTAAGGAGCTCACGATCGAGTACACGAAGCCGACCGTCCCCCAGACAGCCCAGATAGCGTCCACCCTGGCAAAGAAAGACAAGTTGAACATAGCGGTCTTCGGCCTCGACTCCACGGCCGGGTTGGGGACAAGCATGGTGTTCAACCTCAAGAAGACGGATCTGGAAAGGTCCGATATAGACCCGCTGACAGTGAGTGTGTGCAGGCTCGATGGCGAGAGCTGCATCAACCAGAAGACTTGGATAGAGTCAGAGAACGAGGAGGCAGTGGTGTACGTGGCAGAGATAGACCACTTCACACTGTTTTCGATAAGCGCGAGGGAGATAGTGTCCTCCCCGACGCTCTGCAACAACAATGACGTTTGCGAACCGCCGCATGAGACAGAGGCCACGTGTCCGGTAGACTGCTTCCCGCGCGCGGCGCATCACGAGGAATCGGGCGTCTGCAACCCCTCAGAGACACTGTGTATGTGGGGCAGCCTGTACAAATGCACAGAGGACGGGAAGAACACATTCAAGCTCCAGACGTGTGAGTTCGGCTGCAGCGAAGACGGCGGGGCGCGCTGCCTCACGGAGCCGCAGCCGCAGTATTATAACACGTTCCTAATAGGGGTCATCGCGGGCCTGATAATAATAGGCATACTGATGTCCGTGATATTCCTGAGGGAGTGAATCTGATGGGATTTTTAGGGTTCCTGTTCGGGTGGGAGAGAAAGGTTAGGAAGCTCAGGAAATCCTGGGACAGGTCAAGGGAGAAGGCGCTGAGGAAGAAGGAGCCCATAAGGGCGATGGCTCTGCAGAGGCTTGACGGGATAGAGAACAACCTGAGGATGCTGGAGGAGCAGGACCTTTCCCGGATCGACCGCGCAAGGCTGTCCAAGCAGGCGGAGATAGAGATAGCGGAGATAAAGGCGCTGCTGAAGTCCAAACCAGAGGAGCTGCCAAGGCAGTGATGTGCTCATGAAAATCGCGATTTTAGGACCAGGGGAGAATTATGCCGGCTATTCCACCAAAAGGCTTCTTGAGGAGGGCCGGAAGGCTTTCAAATCAGCCGAGCTCATACCGCTTATTGACGTGAAGCTGAAGATCGAGAAGGGGCTGGAAGCCACATACAGGAAGACCAGACTGGACAAGTACGACTACGTCCTGCCGAGAATAGACTCCAAGAGGGCGATAATAGGGTATCCAATAATGAGGTTCCTCGACACATTTGATGTCCAGAAGCCGTACCCCGCCGAAACCGTCCTACTGGCCCACAACAAGTTCCTCACACTCGAGGTCCTGGCAAAGAATGGGGTGAGGGTCCCGAAGACCTTCCTCACGGGATCCAAGGGCTCTGCCAAGGAGATAATAGACAAAGAGGGTCTGCCGATAATACTGAAGCTGCTCTCGGGGTTTGGGGGGCAGGGCGTGATGTTCATGGAGAGCAAGGAGGCCGCTCATTCCGCGATAGAGACTCTCAAGACGCTGAAGCAGGAGATACTTCTGGAGGAGCACATAGAGAACCCGGGAGAGGACGTCCGCGGGATAGTGGCAGGCGGGGAAATAATAGCGAGCTACAAGAGGATAGCCGCCCCAAACGAGAAGAAGACGAACATCCATTCTGGAGGCAGGGCGGCCGCCTTCAAGCTCACCCCTGAAATGGAGGAGATCGCACTCAGGTCGGCAGAGGCGCTGAGCGCGAAGATATGCGCGGTGGACATGATAAGCGGGAAGGATGGTGTGTATGTCATGGAAGTCAACATAAACCCGGGCCTCCAAGGGATAGAAAAAACCACGGACATAAACATCGCCCAGAGAATAATGAGTTTCGTGAAGGATGAGGCAAAGAAGTGAGGTTTTTCCCGTTTCGTATCATAGAATATTAATATAAGTTGGTGCAGATAACACTGTTATATACAAATACATTCCGTTCCCACCAACATATTCATAAAGCTTATAAGGAAAGAAAGCTATTTTTATAATATGCATTTTGCTGGGGGGGGGCCTTCACAACCAAAAGAGGATTTACGGGAATAGCCAAGACCAGCATAGCTCTCGTCTCCCTTATTCTCATGGCAACGCTTTTCACACACTACATACTCCCTGGTTTTGCCGCCATATACTCCGCGGGCTCCTCATACATAAACACGAGTGCGAACACCACAGCCTACGGAGAGTTCCTAAACTTCACGATAAACAACACAGACCCGAACAGCATCATCAATGTGACCCTGACCTACAATACCGCTGTGCTGGAATATGTGTCGGGATTCAACTACTCAAGCAACACGGATGCCTTCTTCATAGACGGTTCTACCAACGGCAACCTCACCTGGGGCAACAGCACGGGAGGCGGACTGATTGCCGCGACCGCCAACGGAAGTGTGGGGGTCAACTTCACTGTCCTGAACAGGACGCACATGAACAGGGCAATCACGATCACAGTTGCGTACGACAACACAACTCTCCAGTCCTCCACCGTGAATGTATTGGTCACTGACAACATCGCGCCCGTGATAAACGACTCCGGATACATAGCGGACGGGATATCTATACCCACAGGAATGGTATACACAAATAACCCAGGCTCGCTGCTCTTCCAAGTCAACCTCACAGAGGACAACCCGGCGTGGCAGGGTGGATCAAGCAACGTAACGCTTTCCATACGAAGGTTCACCACTGTCCCGGGTTCGATAGAAAAGTTCGGACTTACCTGCCAGGACGGCTCTTCCAAGCAACCCATATGGCAGTGCAACAAGACAGTGGACATAGCCACGGAACTGGGGGCCGGTGACGGCGACACGCTCGGTTTCTGGTACAACATGACAGACATCGGAGGGAATACCGGGGTGAACGGCACGCCCGCAAACAACTTCACACTTTCCATCGACACTACGCTTCCAATGGTAAAGGACCCGACCAAGAACAACACAGGGGACCTGAAATCCACGGCAAGGCTAAACCTTACCGTGACAGTCACGGACGCCAACATCAACAACACAAACGGCTCTGTCGTGGCTTCAGGAGATGCTGGCGGCACCAACGCTTCGATGCCGCTGAAATCCAGCGGCCTGTTCAGTATATCCCTGAGGCCAGCGGACATGGGGTGTCCGACCGCCGGGGTGTGCACCGTAAACTTCTACGCTGTTGACAACGCACAGAACATAAACACGACAACGATTGCCATACTTGTCGACGACGTGAAGCCGAACGTGAGCCTGCCCTCCACAAACGTCTCGACTTTTACCCACACACTCAACACATCCATACTCGTAAAGGGCTCCCAGGTTTTCAGTATAACATCCAAGGTCCTCGAGAACTTCAACATCTCGAACGTCACCTTCGGCAACGTGACCACGCTCGGCGGCACCAACCAGTCCAACGGCAACTGGTCAATCAACACCTCGGCAGACGCGCTAGGCTGTGTAAGGAAGGACGGGCTGGACGGCAACTGCAGGATAACAACCACCGCCACAGACACTGCAGGCAATTCCAACAACTCCGTGGTTCTGAACATAACCGTAGATGACATCCAACCAAACGTGACGCTTTCGTCTCCCACCTCGGGCAACTCAAGTATGGTGGCAAAGGTGAGCTTCAACGTAACGGTGCTTGAGACCAATGCTGGTTCTGGTGTAGTGCAGGTGACACCCGCAGGACAGTCAGCCACAAACTACTCTCTGGAGAACCGCTCCGGCAACTGGGGCTTCACTAACACCAGCATGCCTGACGGCGTTTACGCCGCGATATTCTTCCTGAACGACTCCATAGGGAACGGGAACAACTCAATACAGGTTACCTTTTCCGTGGACACCACACTGCCGACCGTGGCTGATTCTGCCGCCAACGACACTATCGTGAAGGGAACCCAAACATTCAACGTCAATGTGAGTGTGACAGATAAGAACAGGGTTGACACCCAAGTGAACGTAACCGCTGGAGGCTACAACTCAACACTCTCCCTGCTCAGCGGCAACACCTTCCAGACGAACACCACGTTCACCGCGAAGAGTATAGGGTGCACCACGGGATCCAACGTTGCATGCACGCTTGTATTCTCGGCCCAGGATGCCGCAGGCAACGTGAATAACACCCATACGCTGGCAGTCACCGTGGATGATTCTACACCCAACGTTACGATAAGCGGGAGCGCATTGGCGAACGTGACGCTTGCCTCGTCCGTAGACTTCAATGCCACAGTTCTGGAGGAGAACCCCCAGAACGAGAGCGTAAACGTTGTCCAGGTCACTCCTCTCTCGGCTGGCCAGAGTGCTGCCAACTACTCACTCAGAAACGACTCTGGCACCTACACATTCACGAATTCCTCGATGCCTGACGGGGTTTACAGGGCACAGTTTTTCGTGTATGACGCCGCAGGCAACGTCAACAACACAGAAGCCGTGACGTTCACTGTGGATACGGTGTCGCCTGTACTGAACACCACGACCCCGGCCAATGGCGGCTACATGAGCAACCCCTCATCAGTGCTGTTCGAGGTCAAACTCGTCGAGCTTAATGTGAACATGTCGCAGAACGTGACAGTCAACTACAGACGACAGAGTCTGACACCCTGGTATTCGAACACGACCAACTGTTTCGCAGACCCTGACTCAGGACCGAACCCACCCCACTGGGTATGCAACATAACGGTGGATGTCCTGGGTGTGGCAGGCATAAACCCAGGGGATGTAGTGGAATTCGCCTTCAACGTCTCTGACATGCAGAGGCAGGCCAGTTCCGCATCGAATGGTACGCTCACGAACCCATTGACAACCATAGTGGACAACAGCAAACCCAGGGTGACACTGCCAATAATAAACGTAAGCAACAGGGACCTGCAGTCCACCCATAGGTTCAACCTCTCGGTCACTGTGGTGGATGTTGGAGGGGCGGGCGTGAACAGTGTAATGGCCTCAGGTGATTCCGGAGCTACAAACGTCTCACTCTCACTTACAACCAACAATGCGTACAATGTCTCCACCACAGCATCTGCCCTCAACTGCGGAACAGGTTCCAGTACATGCACGATAACCTTTTACGCGAACGACAGTGCAGGCAATATAAACGGCTCTGTCACACTTGGAATCGTGGTCGATAACATAGCGCCCAATGTGACCGCGCCATTCACGAATGCCAGCGTGCTGGCTTCTGGCGGCTCCCCGATATTCACGGGCTCCCAGGTGTTCAGGATGAACGTCACCGTGCTGGATAACAACATCTCGAACGTCACTTTCGGCAACGTGACCGCGCTCACGGGCACCAACGCC